>JAFAUE010000308.1 GCA_019243475.1 Acidobacteriota bacterium
CCCGATTGTGAACTCATAGACGTCGCTTACGCCGGGAGGAGCGTCGCTCTTGGTTTTGGAAAAGAAATAAAGGTGCTGTCCATCGCGCGACCAGGTGAGTCCCCGCGCATCGAGCGGGAGCGCCAGCTTGCGCGGATGCTGCGGATCGCTGAGTGTTAGAAACCACGCTGAACTCGCCGGACCAAGATCGGATTCGTCGTTGGGCGACTCGCATTCCACCACCAGTTCGGCGGAATCGTCGGTAAACTCCGCGTGATTTACATCGGGGGCAACTCCTGCCGTGGCCAGCTTTCCCGTATTGGGATCAAGCAGGTACAAGCGCGTGCCGTGAGGGCTGTGATTGACCCACACCGCATCGCCCTTGGCCTCCTGCGCGGACTTCTCGCCTGGAGTCTGCGGGTCGGCGGCCCACAAGGCAATCGTCTTTCCGTCTGGCGCGACTGTGAATCCTGAAACATCGATGGGCAGCGGCTCCGGAGGCTTGCTCTCGCCTTTGTTCTTCTCCGGCGCCGGAGGAAGCGCTTCGGGCAGTTTCGACGAATCGACGGGAGGAACGACCTTAAGATCAAAGGCTGAGGCTTCGCCCCCAGCTAATGGCAGCCGGTACAGCTGCGTGTGCTCGCCGCGATGGGCGAGGAAGAGAACGCTCTGACCATCGGGCATCCAGGCGGCTGAGGTCTCGCCGCGATCGCGCGGGTTCTTCGCGTCCGAAGGTGAAAAGGTGATTTGGCGGTAGGAGTTGCTGTCGATATCGACCAGCCAGACATGCTGCTTGCCGCCATCGGCTGCGCTGTCGCCGACTGCAACGATCACCCTGTGCCCGTCCGGCGAGAGACGGGGGGTGCGCATGGAGCGGTAGTGGCGCAAGTCTTCGTTGCTGGGGAATTTTTCATCGGCTGCGGTGACCATCATCGAGAAAGTAGAAAGTAGAATAAAAGACAGCAGGACTGCTCGGAGCGAGAGCCTCATCCACACCTTCCTATGTCAGAGGAATCAGGAGCGAAATTCTACATGGGCCTTCGCGCATCCCGTCAGAGCCGGGACAGAGCGCGAGATCTCCAGCAAAATGTATGAGTTGCGAAAGTTTAGGGGAGACTCTCTTTGGTAATCTGGTGAGAGCGATAGCCGTGGGCTACAGTTTCAGCATCTCACGTTTGTCGAGCCCATATGCAGAACATCACACCAGCCAACAAAGTCAGTGATCTGATTTACCAGGGACCCCTCATCGGCATGCGTTCTACCAGGCCTAAGCCCTCGCAGCCAACTCCAACCCCGAGCAAAAAGCAGTAATTCTCAGGCTGCAATTCCTTTCGTCAGGATTGCAGCGAATGGCAACCCCAAAAACCTCACGCGGATTTCCGCGGATTTGGCGGGTGCACGCGGATCTGTTTTTAAGTGGTCAGAGATGCGCCCGATTGTGCCCTCGGTCCGATATTGAGTCGGGCGTGCGGCTTTTTGGTTTCAAGTCTTATCTGCGTGATCCGCAACCTCCGCGCGTATAAGCGCGAAGTTTTGCTCTTTGACGACAAGATCATCGGCTGACGGGCGCGCGTACCAGGGAGTCGGCCCTTGCTTGCGCTTGCTGAGCCTTCTGTGAGTTTCCCTGCTCGCGATATAAGCTTGCCAAAGCCGCCCACCGGTTCGGGTCGTCCGGCATGAGGTCGGCCGCGCGGCTCTGCTCTTCGATCGCGCGGTTCAGATCGTGCAGGAGCTCCCATGAGCGAGCGCGAGCCGCTGCGAGCTGCGAGGCAAAGATGCGACGGTCGTCCACGCTGCCGTGAGAGCCGGCGTGTTCAGCACGATCCAAACTCTCGAGCGCCGCTGTGGGATTGCCCATGGTGTTCTGAATTTGTCCGATAACGCGATAGCGGTCCGCAGCCTGATATGAAATTCCCGCTGAGTGTTCCAGCGCGGCGATGGCCTCTGCGTAGCGCTGCTGTTTGCCGTAGAGAATTCCTAACAAGTACCAGGCAAGATCCGTTGGTCGCTCGGCGACAGACGACTTGTACTCCCCCTCAGCCTCCTGAAGCTGGCCTTCGGCCTGGTAAAGCTGCGCGAGGGTGAGGTGCAGGTTAGCGTCGTGCGGCTCAATGGCAGCCGCCTGCAGAAGAAACTGCTCCGCATCGCGATCGCGGGCCAGCACGTAGAAAACGGAGCCGGCATTGGCGAAGAAGTTGTAGGCGTTTCCCCTTGCGCGGTAGGTGGTGCCGCGGGTGTAGTCCGGCGGCGGCAACTGCATGGTCGCGCAATCGATGCCGAATTTTTGGATCAGAGCCGTGTTCTCAGTCGTGTTGCGAAGAAATACCGCGGCCGTTTCGTCCAAATACACGGGCCTCCAGCTGCGGCTGCGGCAGTCGTCCTGTAATGGAACTTTTCCCAATCCGGTATAGCGGTCGAGGGAGACGACTGCGAAGTTAACGTTGTTTTGCGCGGCCGCTTGCGCCCACTGAGGAGAGTCGAGGGGAGTACGCAGCAGCGTTCGCTGCTGGACCAGGCGATCAATCCCGAAGGGGATTGCGCGCGAGTCCACATAAGCTTTGTGTTGCGGCAGGCGCCACTCGAGAAATCCACCGAGGTTGTAGTCGTTGAACATGTTGCCGGCGAGATGATTGTCTTCAATGAATTTTGCGGCACGTTCGGGGAACCACGTTGCTTCTCCCGGCCCAAACAGCACAACTTCGCCGGCCTCGATGTAATGACGATTGGTGACGAGATCGGCGCAGCGAATCCCGGTGCAAAGAACCAGAAGAGCGCAGCCAATTGCCACGATGCTGCGAAGCGGGTTCAGATTCGGAACAGTTGAAGTTGACGCTCGCTGCCAACCGCGAAACTCGATTTCGTCCAGCACGGCGCCGCCGAGCACGACGGCCATGCAGGCAAATAGTCCCTGAAAGCGAAGGTACTGAACGGAAAGGGCCGAGGCGCCCGCCAGCAGCACAGCCGCACCGAGGTGTTTTCGCCGGATTCCAACAGCAATCGCAATAACGCTGAACGCCAGCAGCCACCAGAAACTGCTCTCGGGATCACGCCAGCGGAACATCTGGTGAA
>JAFAUE010000338.1 GCA_019243475.1 Acidobacteriota bacterium
CGCTCGTAGGTTTGTTGGTTGAGAAGATCGTCAAAGCGGACGGTCGCTCCGGAAAAGAAGTCGTCAGCGAAGTGAATGCGACCCATCGCCGTGCCATTGCCTAGATTCACGACCACCAGCTTCTTTTTTCCATCACCAGGCCAAAGATAAGCGATCAGATCCGAGCCGGTGCGGTCGCTGGCATCGCGCACTTCCAGCAGCTTCCAGCCTGGACCGTGAAACTCCGGCGCGTCGGCCAGTTTCAGAATTTTCTCGTACAGCTTTTGCACGCCATTATCTGCGCTCTCTTCCTGCGCGCGAGCCAGTTGCACGACGATCTGCTTGCTGAAGCTTTCAAACTGGCCGTCGTTGAAGAAATGCATTCCCGGAATGGTCGCGGCGAGGACGGCGACGGCCGGCAACCGCGATTTTCCAAACACCGCGGCTGCCCGCGCTTCGTCGTGGTTTTCGAGAAAGCGCACACAGCGCGCCTGAAAATCCCATTCCGCCTTGAGATGGAGATAGAGGTCGCGCACGAAGCCGTCGCGCACGCGATCGTAGAAGCGTTTGTCGTAAGTGAAATTGAATCCCAATTGCTGCAGCGCCCATTCGGAGTCGCTGTAGGCTTCCGCAATCCAGAGGAAATTCGGCAATGCGCGGGTCGCTTCCTGCCAGAACTCCTCGCGGGGCACCGGGGTTGAGCCCAGCAGTGGTTCCCACGTCTGGTGGAAGTTGTCGTTGAGCATCAGCATTGCCATGTCGCAGCGCGCACCGTCGCACACTTCGGCAATGCGCCGGATTTGCCCGATCATGGCCGCGCGCAGTTCCGGATTGAAGTAGTTGAGCTGCGCCGTGTCCGTCCACGGAGCAAAGTACGGATCGCGTCCGTAGGCAATCACCTCGGCTCCGCCCGAGGCGTTCTCTGCGATGAAGTAATTTCCCGGCGCGGCGCGATAGTTCGCCAGCGTGCCGCGAATGTAGTACTCGGGATGCTCGCTGATCCAGTGATGGTCGGGACCGGTGTGGTTGGGGATCACGTCGAGAATCAGCCGCATCCCCAGTTCGTGCAGGCGCTGCTGCACCTTGTGGACATCATCCCACGTGCCGATCATCGGGTCCGGTTCATAGGCCTGAATGGAAAAAGGGGAACCAAGGACGTCGTTCAGCGACCAGCCGGGCAGCGATTCGTCGTAGCGTGCAAACAGGGATGTCTGGCTCCGCGAAAGCGCCCGCCCCAAAGGACTGCGCTTCCACATGCCCATCAGGTACACGAGATCGAATCCAAGCTCGCGCAGCTTCTCCCACTTTGAAATGGGCACGTCCGAGAGGCGAAGGAGCCGTCCCGCTTCCCTGCCCAGGCGCAGCAGCCAGGGCAGCGTGCTGATCTCGTACAGCTGAGGATGGAGGCGCAGTGGAGAAAGAGATGCGGCGTTGCGCTCAGGAACCACCGCCGTGCGTGTCTCCAATTGAACCAAGTCGGCGCTTCAGGTGGGAAACAGCGCAGTGTAGTGCGTGGATTACGATAAGGTCAAACGACGTCGGGGATAGGAGCGAGAGCGCGCAAAACTGCCCTCCCCTGTTCTTGGTGGGCCTTCCAAACGTTATCCCGCAGAGCGCTCATTGATTTGCGATCAGGTCGGAGCAGGCCGCATCCGAAAAACGAGAAATTTCTCGCCGAGATGGTGTGAAATCTCATGCATATTCAAATCGCCTGGGCGTCGGTTCATTGAAGGGGGCGCATGCGAACTCGGGTTTGTTGCTATATGCACAGCATTGCGGTTCTAATCGTGTTTTTCTGTTTCACTGGAAGCATATGTTGTATTGACCTGCTGCCAAATCAACAGAAGGCTCCGATTCCGGAAAGTAGCTACATCTCTTCCCACCAGTACACCAATTCGTTTTTTGGTTTCACCATCGCTTTGCCAAAGAACGGCCGCTTCGAGATCAAAGACTTCAGCGAAAAAAACGATTCGCGAATCCACCACTTTCTTTTCAGTCAGACTTCCCATAATGAGGGATACACGGAATGGAGCATCACGGCAACCCAGATCTTAAAGACCCCAGACCGAGAAGCACGAGAGGCTGTTATTTTCCGCGAAGAGGAGCAGCAGGAAGCTCCGGAAGAGCTCAGCATCGATAGGCGGTTGTTTTGGAAAAATGAAGTGCAGGAAACAATTGCCAGTCACACGTTATACCGCGTGCATTATGCGACAGCTATCGGTGGATTTGTGCTGCAATTCTCTATTTATTCCCATAACAGAAAATTGAAGGGCGAACTTCGCCAGAACATTGAAAAGGTCAAATTTTTTGATCCCGCTGATGTGACACAAGAGATTGCGGCGGACGGCCAACCTTACCTGCCAAATGCCGCGCGTTGGTGGCTGACCAGTCCCCCACATTTGAATCTGATTGCGCTTGATGGTGGCGGACTTACCGGAAACACATACACCAATCCACACCTCGGATTCTCTTATCTGTTTCCTCTCGGTTCAAGATTTGACCTGTCGCCTCCACGAGAGCGCACCCCGTCTCTTGAGGGTGGACCGCAAAACTTTTCCGAGGCATGCATTCGTGTGCTTGCTTCGGCTAACTACAATCAACGCGCAATCTTTAACGAAACATCAATGAACAGCATCACGATTCTTGCCGCGGACCCCACGTGCTTTGTTCCTGATCAGAAGTTTCCAGAATCCATGAAGGATCAGCAGGAACTGCAGGCGTTGGGTGGGGCCCTGATTAGGGTATTCTCCGGTGGGCCATTCATTGGGAGAAAGGCAGACCCGATACGTGTTGCGCAAGTTGGTAAGCATATCTTCCTTGAAATCCCGAGTTCCACTTCAGCTCCGAACCGAGGAACTACGCTCCGCCGCAAGATTTATCAACAATTCGTACTCACCCAAATTCAGCAGTATTGGGTAATTTGGATTTTGGAAGGCAGCACAGAGTCAGAGTTCGACGAATTGCTGAGAAGCTCGATTTCCTTTAATACATCGCGATAACGATGTCACCTGGTAGTTTCCTGAAGCAGCAAGACTTGCGTTTTTACGACTTCATGTGGGGGTGCAACTTTTGAAGGGCTCCGAGGAAACAGGGGAGGGCAGTTTTGCGCGCTGTAGCTCCTATCGCGTCAAACGACGGTTGGGAGTATGCAGGAACGGACGTCAGTACCGTTCCCGGTAGGGAATGGGTGAGGTGTGCTCAATAGGATACGGGCTAACCCATTCGCCAGCGCGAACGGTACCGACCCTGATGTATCTGGCGCGGAAGGACATAGAAACTATGTCAATTTGGGTTGCGCTCGCCCGTCGTACCAATGAGCGGCGTACAAGTTAGTTTCCTCAATCCGAGGCACTCTGAATGCGATACATGTTCCTGGTCTATTCGGTAGAAAAGGCAGTCAATCCGGCGGAATTGGGGAGTG
>JAFAUE010000348.1 GCA_019243475.1 Acidobacteriota bacterium
ATCTCAGCGCCAGTTGGATGCCCGCTCCGACGCTCTTCGCCAGCAGGTGAGCGAAACAGAAAAGCAGCTGCACGAGAGCCAGCAACTTCTGGCTTCGATGTCTAACGACTTGGGCGGCGTGAAGACCGACCTCTCGGGCGCAAAGAACGATATTTCCGCTACGCGAAGCGATCTCGAGGCAACAAAGAAACGCCTCGACACCACGATTGGCGACCTTGGCGTACAGAGTGGCCTCATCGCGCACACTCGCGACGACCTGGAACTTCTGAGGCATCGAGGCGACCGCAACTACTACGAGTTCACACTGGCGAAAGGCAAACATCCGACGCCGGTGGGCACAGTCAGCCTGCAGCTTAAGAAGGTCAACGCCAAAAAAGGAAACTTCACGATGGACGTGATCGCCGACGACCACATCATCGAGAAGAAGGACCGCAACGTTGCCGAACCGCTGCAGTTCTACACTGGACGCGATCGCATGCTGTATGAAGTTGTCGTGTTTACTGCGAACCGGAAATCGGTTACCGGCTACCTGGCCACACCGAAGAGTGCGCCGCAACCCGGCGTGCTGAGGGATCAGTCCTCCGGCTTATAACCGTTCGTTTCAGAACTGGCCCCCAGGGCGGTAGGAGAGAGCGCGCGAAGTCCTAATCACTCGCGCGCTCTCGTTCATTCGGCGCCACGAAGGCACCGAATCCTCGGCGTTTTTCGCTGAGTATCGCTGGGGTAACTAATTACTGAAGTGCAAGTAACCTGCTGGTCTATAGAGCTCTACACCTGTTGACCCAGTCCGGCATATCGTACCCACACTGTTTCCAGAGCAACCCACACCCAGGCTGGAACCAAATCTGTGTTTGTTTTGGGAGGAAGAGTTTCATGCGAAAGATCGCAATCACGAGTTTAGTCGTACTGGCCACGAGTTTCTCGCTCTTTGCGCAGAGCTCGTCGGACAAGCTCGAAGTCTTTGGCGGGTATTCCTATGTCCGCTTCAACCCCGGACAAGGTGCCAGCGCCATCAACCAGAACGGCTGGGACAGCACTGCGACGTTCAAGCTGACGCCGATGTTCGGCATCTCAGCGGATGTTGACGGCAGCTATAACAGTCAAAGTGGCGTCAATAACCACATCTACACCTACATGTTCGGACCCGAAGTGAAGATGAACAAGCAGAAGAGCGCTCCGTTCGTCCACGCTCTCTTCGGCTTTGCTCATGACAACGTGAGCTCGAACATTCTGGGAACCAACGTTTCCGTCACTGACAATGCATTCGCCACCGCGCTAGGCGGCGGTTATGACTGGAAAGCCTCCGATGCAGTTTCGGTCCGGCTCTTCCAGGTTGACTACCTGATGACCCGCTTCGGCAGCGCGACGCAGAACAACATTCGCATGTCGTTCGGAATCACCTTCCGTCCGAAGTTTGGACGTGGGTTCTAAGTAGTCGAAGTTTTGTTCTGAATTGGAATTGCCTGAACGGGGAGAATGCCGGCCTACCAGCCGGAACATTCTCCCCGATCTTTTTTGTGGGAAAAAGACGCAATCTCTTAGGCACGACATTGACATGCCGAATCACCTCGCGCCACATTTCTGCTGGCGGTCATCACATCCGCTCCGTCATTTCCACCGGAATGCCGAACGAGCAGAACGTGGAAGTTGCTGAACGAGGAATGTGACTCTAATCCGTCCTCCTGCACCATGCAGCTTGATGCAGACGGCACTCTCATTTACGATTGAGTGAAGTCGGCTTTCTGACGCCGATTGCGGGAATAGGTAAACTCGGCTCGACCTGCAGTCACAATACATTCCATAAGCCCACAGCATCTCCGGGCGCGTAGCTCAACTGGCAGAGCAACTGACTCTTAATCAGTAGGTTGAAGGTTCGATTCCTTCCGCGCTCACCAACTTCTCTGTTTGCAAGATGCTTGCATCAGTATTGAGCCTCAAATTTTCGATTGAACAGTCAGTCGGCGTCGGCAGTTGTGAACCGCTGGTTTCAAGGGCAACCGTAAACGCTCACCAGAACCAGGCTCAAAGCCTTTGAACACCAAGAAGGGTCCGACGCATATTTCCATCGGGATGATCGTGCTTTTTTGATCGGCTGGTGCACGCTTGTCTGACTCGATTTGGAACAGATGGACCAAACAGAAAGGCTGTTGCGGAAAGCAATTGAGTCCGATAGAAGCGCAGGTTTGTTGGAAGCAGCGGCCGGGAGTCAATGTGCAGCCGCAATGCAATCCGCAGAGTTCGGTGATGTTCTGTTCGCGAACGACAGTGCGGCTGCTGCTCTGTTGTTAAGGGAGCCGCCCTCGTCTAGGCCCGGCCAGACCCGACGTGCAGCGCTCCTGGCTGCCGACTTGGAAAAGAATTAACCGGATACTAGGTCAGGCAAGCGAGCGCACTCTGAGGCAAGCTCGGAGACACGGGTTTCAAGTCCCACGCCACACTCTTAGCTCAACTACCGTCGCTTGCGCCACCCTCGTTCCCTCGGGGGTCGAGACCCTTGCCGCATGACGATAGCTCTTTAGCAATTTCGCCCCAAGTCCTCCCGCAGGATTTCCATGTGCGGCCATGTTCTACGCAAACCCAAGTCTGCGTCTTTAGGGAGCCAGCCGTTGCCCGGTCACGGTGCCCGAGCTGCAAAGTGCTGGACGTGCATTCCCAAAATCGAGTTTGATGGTGAAGCTGCCGGAAAGTTCGCCGGACGCGCGGATGCTCAGGTTTTCATTTAAATCGGCATTGCCGACGTAAGCGCCGCTGAGGTCGAAGAGCAGCTTGCGAAAGATGGAGTGGTACTCCGAGTCGTCCCGCTCCCACGCACCGTGGCCGTCACTTCCTGCCAATCCCAGCGGTGATCCAGCGCTGTGGGCGTTCAGTTCCGAATTGGTCTCGGTTACTGTTCCGCCGGCTGCGTAGGTTATAAGCTCGACAAACGGCGGCGGCCCCGGGGCGATTGTTGGTCCATTACAAATGCTTATCTCACCCGCTGTGACGTTCACCGTCCAGGTACCAACCACGCTCTTTAAGTTCTGGTCGTCACTTTGGGCGGCGGCTCGCGTAGAAGCCCCCAGAGTGAATGCAGTCGCTAGAAGCAGGGCGAAGACTTTTTTCATAGAAATTTCCCTCCGAAATACAACTCCTGACGTGGAAGTTCGGTTGAATTCATCCCGCACTAACCCGGTACTTGTGACTAGTACTCTCGGGAGCGGCGGAGCACTTGCCACTCACCGTTACGTGATCTTTTTGACTCAACAGCTTGTCGGTCGTCAAGTAGCCCACGGTCATTGATACAACGAGCAAAGCTCCAAGAAGCTTCGGAGGACTTGGGACCGGAATATCGAACCATCTGCAGCCTGCCCCGATCAGCAAGCCAAGCACAAGACTCATTACCGTCTTAATCATCTGAAACCTCCGAAATGTGCGAATCTACTGGTGTTTGAGTGCGTCTTACCGGAAGGCCCGGCGAGTAGTTATAAACACTCATTGCAAAATCATGGTCCAATTGCCGCCGGATTTATGTTCGAATTCAGGCGAAAGAGGTTCCTGGGATCGTACTTCCTCTTCAAGGTCAGCAAACGCTCATAGTTGGTCCCATAAGCTTCTCGAACCCGGCGTTCACCCTCTTCGAGGGCATCTTCGAGCGCGTTTACGTACACTGCCCGTTCGGCAAATTCCTGCAATTCTGTCCAGCATTCCCGGGCCCAGGAGATCATTCTTGTGGAGTCGACGGGGTCGTCTGACGCGGGGTGAACGAGCAAGTCGAAGTGCTGATAGCGGTGTGGGAATGCGGTTGCATCAGCGGGCACTCGGGCGGCGGCACCGTGCAGTTGCTGGAGAGCTATGTTGCTGAACGGCGTCGGAAGGGTGCCGGAATAACGCAAGATCGTCTGAATTGCTCCGGCGCTGAGGGAACGAATGTTGTGTGCTTTGTTGTAGTAAATTCGGCCTGGAGGCCACGCGGAATCGAAAATCATCTGCATATCGAGATAGGGCTGTGCACGGATTGAATCCGCCAAGGGCGTTCCGAATGCGCGAAGGGGTTTCAGATCTTTTTCCCACTGATCCGGGCTCCCACAGTGGCAAATGCCCATTGCGAATGCAGGACGGTCCCCTGGTCCGTTCAGAACCACACCCACTGTCGTCAGCTCATCAGGTGCACTAGCGGAAAACTCATCAAAAAAATGCAGAGTGTCTTCTGCCAAAGAATAGATGGCTACGCCGCCCATTACGTCAGTGACCCCATGCAAGCGAAACTGGAATTGTGTGACGATCCCGAAGTTTGCGCCGGCCCCACGCAATCCCCAAAACAGATCGGCAAATTGTTCTTCATCGCAATGGCATGTACGGCCGTCGGAAGTAACTATGTCGGCAGAGATAAGGTTGTCGCATGCCAGACCATATTTGCCGGCCAGCCAACCGTAGCCGCCACCAAGAGTCAAGCCCGAAATTCCCGTATCGGTATTGATTCCCAGCGTCGTTGCAAGACCAAATTCCTGTGTCGCGCGATCGAACTCGCCCAGTCGCAGTCCGGCTTCTGCAGTAGCAGTGCCATTCTGGGCATCGATTTCGATGCCTTTCATGGGAGAGAGATCTATGACCAGACCGCCGTCGCAAATGGCTTTGCCTGCGTAGTTGTGACCGCCGCCCCGTACTGCCAGCGACAAGTCGTGCTCACGCGCAAAATTTACACATGTGACTACGTCGGCGGTGTCCCTGCATCGCGCTATCATGGCGGGTCGTTTATCGACCATGCCATTCCATACGCGTCTGGCTTCGTCGTAAGCCTGGTCAACGGAGGTTAGTAGTGTGCCGCGCAGGTTGTTTTCTAGCGATTGCACCGTCGCCAGCGGAAGCTGGCCTCGATCGCCTCGGAGTCGCGTGACGTCAAGAACAGACGACACTTTGTTAGCAAACGAGAGCATAGGTTGGATTCCTGCAGCTTGCGATCTGCCCAGCGCTTTGCGTAGCGTAGTCAAGAAGACGACGAGAGTCTTTAGAGAATTCTGAAATCTTTCTGTATTTTCCCAGATTACGATGGAGCCGCAGGTGGCGGATTGGTGGGTTTTCGGGCCTTATAAGTTGGATGCCGCAGAGCGCCTGCTGCTGCGTAACGGCCAGCCCGTTTCTCTTACCCCAAAGTTGTTCGAAACTCTCCTCATCTTGGTTCAAAATGCGGGGCACCTGGTCGCGCACGATGAACTCATTCGCGGCGTGTGGAAAGACACAATCGTTGAGGAGGGCAACCTCGCCCACAACATTTCAGTGCTGCGCAAATTGCTCGGAAATGACTCGAGTCGCATTGCCTACATTGAAACAGTTGCTCGGCACGGCTACCGCTTTACCGCTGCGGTGAAAGCATCCACTCGGCCGGCGCCGGTGCAGTCTGGGTCTCGCCCTCGAATTCGAAGGGCAATTCAATCCCTGGCAGTCCTACCACTTCTGAATCTCTCCGGCGATCCCGCGCAGGAGTATTTCATCGACGGTATGACTGACGCGCTAATTACCGGCTTGGCTCAGGTGCTTCCGATACGGGTGATTTCTCGAACGTCGATCATGCAATACAAGGGCCATGGTAAGCCTCTTGCCGAAATCGGAGAGGAACTTGGCGTAGATGCAATCGTTGAAGGAAGTGTTCTGCGTGCGGGTAAGCGCGTACGAATTACGGTGCAGCTGTTGCATGCCGCCAGCGATTGTCATATGTGGGCTGCGAATTATGAGCGTGAATTGAGCAATGTGCTCACTCTGCAGCGAGAGTTGTCGGAGGCAATTGCCCGTGAGATCAGCTCCAGGTTAAAGAAGCGGCGTAGAGATGTTGTACGGAATGTTCCAACTTTGGCCTACGATGCCTACCTAAGAGGCCGTTATCACTTGAACGTGAGAACCGAAGACGGGCTGAAGAACAGTCTCGAGCTATTCAAAGAGGCCATTAGGAAGGATCCCGGTTATGCTCTCGCCTACTCAGGGCTCGCCGACGCCTACGCATTGCTCGCAATGCGCCGACTGGGCGGCATCAATTTCCGCGAAGCGATTCGCGATGCACAAAAGGCGGCCAACAGAGCGGTCGAACTGGATGAGACTCTTGCCGAAGCTCACCTCTCGTCCGCCATCGTGAAGTTTCAGTTTGAGTGGGACTGGAAGAATGCCGAGCGGGATTTTCGTCGTGCTATCCGCTTAAATCCCAACGCGGCGAGCTCCCACCATCGATATGCCATGTACCTGGCGACAATGTCGCGCATGACTGAAGCCATGCATGAAATCGACGTCGCCGCGGAACTGGATCCCTTGTCCCCCATTGTCGCCACCGCCAAAGGGCGTCTCCTCCATTTTCAAAGGAGATATGACCAGGCCATTGAGCATCACCGAAAAGCGCTAGCTATCGATCCTGGCTTTGTGGAGGCGCATTTCAATTTGGGAATGGTCTATGAGCAAAAGGAAATGTTCGACGAGGCGATATCAGAGTTCCGCAAAGCAATGCGAATTTCGGGTAGGGCCGCCTTCTGGTGGGCCGGTCTGGGCCACGCCTATGCACTGGCGGGAAAAACCGAAGCGGCACGCAGGATTTTAAAGCGTCTGCAAGGGAAAGCGGCAAACACAGGAGAAGTCTCCGCGTTTGATTTGAGTTGGGTATATCTGGGCCTGGGAGAAACCG
>JAFAUE010000380.1 GCA_019243475.1 Acidobacteriota bacterium
CCCGGCGGCATGGGCAACACTTCGATGAACTGTGTAGCGCTGAAGGAATAGCGAACGCCCGCTGAATTCTCCGGGTCCGGTCCTTTCATTGCTCCCAGATCGTGCACATAAAAGCGTTCCGACTTTGCCGGATCGGTGGTGTAAACACCGAGGTGCGAGAGGCCTGTAACCTTCGGTCGCTGCTGACAGATTGCTCCATGTGCCAGCAGCAACAGACTGAGAATCACGAATGCCAATCGTATTTTCATCGTGGGCTGACTACTTTTATCTCTCCTGCGCCTTGGGGTGCCAGATTGAACTCAGGCAATCGGCGCACCCGCTGCCCCATAAATCGCCTCGATGGCGAGCATGTCTTTCAATCCTTCCTCGCCTGGAGTCGCCGCCTCTTTGTTGTTGCGGATGCAGTCGGCGAAATGCTCCGCCTCGATCTTGAATTGATAAGGATGTTTCTCCGTACTAGCCAGCTCGATCTGCTTTCCACCGACTTCGCCATGCAACCGGACACCTTCGTAGTTAAAGGCGGACTCCATCACCAGATAGCCGCTATCGCCGTTGATAGCGAGGCTACTTGGTCCGCGCTGACCGTAGGAACAACCGCACGATGCGAGGATGCCGGAAGGCAGCTTCATCGTCCATTCCATCGACTGTTCCACTTCGCTGAAGCGCCCGCTGCGCTCACGTGTAGCCAGCACAGCAGTAAAATTCGCCGGCTCCTCGCCGGTTATATGCCGAATCGCATTGAGAGGATATATCCCCAAATCCAGCAGCGCACCGCCGCCGCCCAGAGCTTTGCTAAGTCGCCATGCGCCGGCCGGTTGCTGCCCGAAGAAGCCGCCTTGGAATGATTCCAGTTGCCCCAGGCCGCCGGAGCGGACGATCCCGATCGCCTGATTCCACATTGGCTCGTATTGCACGCGATAGCCGATCATCAGTTTGACCTTGGCCTGCCCGCAGGCATCGATCATCTTGCGACATTCGGCGCTCGAAATCGCCATCGGCTTCTCGCACAACACATGCTTTCCCGCTTGCGCGCCGCGTACGGTGTAATCGCAGTGCATGCTGTTGGGCAGCCCCACGTAAATGGCATCCACATCGGCGTTCTCGCGAATGCGATCAAATGTCTCGTAAGTGTAGATCGACGTCTTAGGGACGCCATACATCTCCGAATACTTCACGCCTTTCGTCTCGGGATGCCCTGTGACCAGCGCAGTAATCTTTGCGGTCGGCGAGTTTGCGCATGCTCGCATGAAGATGTCAGAAATAGTGCCAAGCCCGACCGCCGCATAGCCGATCTGCTTATTCGCCGCGCCATAGGCATCGATCGGCAGGTATGTCCCTGCCAGCGCTAAAGCCGAGAGTTTCGTAAATTCGCGACGATCCATGCGTCACCTCGAAGCGTCCATCACGATACCAAAGGCCTCAGCGCTTGCGACCTTAGGCGAGGATTCAATTTGAGGCTGTGTGTAACGTCATTCGCGACTTCCACTTGTACCCCCCGCTCGGCTATGGACAACGCTTGCGACAGGAAAAAGCGGGATGCACAGTTAGCGTCCGGATTCCCTGCTCATTCCCTGTTCGGTTCCCAAACTGGGAGCAGGAACGCCATGTAAGTCATTGGTGTGAAGGGCGATAGATACAGAATTCCCGCGATTCCCTGAGCCATTCCCTCAGCTTCCGTCGAAATTTGCGGATTTTGGGCAGAATTTGCCGAATTCGTGACTCGCAATTGAAAAATTCCCTCAGAAATTCCCTGAAGCAGGGAATTTGCGGGATGCAGCTTACTTCTCCGACTACGTGCTCAAGCCGGGCTGGCGGAGGCGAACATATAGAATGAGAGTCGGTCTGACCGGCCTGCGGTAGCTTCGCGGATTAAGTCAGAATCGCAAGATCTGAGGGCCCATGGAGAGAAGACAGCAGAGCCGCATCGATGACACCGAGCTGCAGGAATTCTTCCGCAACGTCGAAGAGCTCTTCCAGCGCAAATTTCAACGCGACATGCCCGGCGAAGCCCGCCGCTATCTCAACCTGGCAGAGCAGGTGATTCGCAATAGCGAACAAGAACTCAGGAGCGAATCGACGCGTGAAGGCCTCCGCTCCTGAAACTTGCTACTTGGACTGCGGTGCGGAAGCTGCCTGCATGCGCTTTTGCATCTCGTCCGGCGCTACGTCCTCAACGTGGGTGCCAATCCACCACTGATTCCCTTCCGCATCCTCTACGCCTGCGTTGCGGTCACCGTAAAACTGATCGGCAGGCTCCATCAACGATTTTCCTCCGGCCTTGATGGCCT
>JAFAUE010000143.1 GCA_019243475.1 Acidobacteriota bacterium
GAATCAAAGGTTATGTGTGGAATAACGCCAACTGTTACAGCTGTCATAAGAGCTAAATAAAGAGAAATGACCAATTAGGACATGCCAGTTACAACGCCAACGCGAGTAGTAGAACAAGGCCAAACCAGAAGAATACTGCCTCGATCAGGGTTCCTACATATCAGCTTTCTTCTTGCCGTGATTATTTTGATGGATATTCCTAATCAGGCACTCCTGCAAACTGAAGTGACATCTCCTTCCGATGCCGCCAGTACAAGTCTGCCTGCTACCGCGCAGGCCTCGTTCGAGGTCAGATTCAAAGAATTCGATAATGTTTACCTGCGCGTCCCGCCGGGAGCGCCTTTAAGCAAAGGAATGAAGCTACTCGTTAGGCGGCGTTCTCCGGGCGCTGCAAAAAGCGATTTAGGGGAGATCGTTGCTGAGCTCAGAATTAGGTCGGTCAGCCCAAGCTCGGCCATTTGCGAAATCCTGATGGAACAGGGTGACTTTGAGAAAGGAGACTTCGCCTACCTCACCGCGGAGGAGAGTGCCGCGCTCGCGAAACAGCAAACTCTAAAGGTCGCAAGTAGCAGTTCGCCATCGCCAAGGCCTGAACAGCCGCTTAAGTCGAAATCGATAGCGGAAGAATCACAGTCCATGCCTCTTCCGAAGTCCCAAAATGAAAAACCTTCCATTGCCGGGGTTGAAGGATCGACAACGATACAGGCGGTGGTTCTGCAGTCGTCGAGTGGGATGCAACCGGCGGGAGCTGCAGCTCGACCTTCATCTTCGAAGGGTTTGCTTCCGGCGCAATCTGACATTCGCCAAGTCCAATCCGGGTCTTCGGGCCCAAGCCCTTTGCCCACACAGGCGATCCCATCGACGCGATCCGCTTCTGCCTCAATAGATACCAAGATCGGTGTACTGAAAGCTGACTCGCCCATGAATGGGCTGGGCGTTATTTCCGGCGCCGCCTCTGCTCCGCCCGCATCTGCGCAACCATCGAATTCCCCGAGTACGGATACTCCTTCTCCTGTGGGTGGCATGCACCCGATCATTGCGGCGGGTGCTCCCTCAATCAATTCGATCGCGCGGGCATCTGAATCGAACTCTCGAACTTCGCCGAATCTAACTGCCGCGGTCCAACCGCCTGTCGCTATGAAAGCCCAGAGCCTGCAGTCGTCTCAGGCTGAGCCTGCGAGGGCCGCACAGAGCGAAGCCGCGCTACCGAAACCGGCTGTAATCGATGTTCAGAGCGCATCGGGCAAACCGCCGGATATGCAGCAATCCAGTGCTCAACCTGCCGGACTAGTCGAGTCGGAGCTTGCGCTGCCGAGTGATGAGTCGCGTTTCGCAGATGTGCAAACTATCTTCAAAATCAAATTCGTTGCGCAGGACACCGTTTATCTGAGCGGCGGGACTGCTACCGGATTGACGGCCGGGATGAACCTGACCGTCAAGCATTCCGAATTGGATGTGACCCACAACGGGACGCTCGCGAAGGCCAGCCAGGCCCCTGTGATTGCTGAGCTGCAAGTGATCTCGGTGGCAAGCAGCTCGGCCGTATGCGCCATCAAAACGAAAACTGCAGATATCGAGCCTGGCGATCTGGCCTTTATGGATCGAGCCACGGCCGAAATGCTTGCGGAAAAACATGCCCTCAGCGCCACGCGCAAATACCCGCAGGTCGTCAGCTTTAACGACGGGGATCCGATGGAAGAGGAGGCACGTGAGGAAGTGCCGCGTCCTCCTTTACCCGAGATAAATCGAATTCGCGGCCGGTTTGGATTCGACTACAGCGATATTCAGAGCACAGGTGCCGTTACATCTAATAGTTCCCAGCTTGGGATGGTTGTGCGCACCGATTTCAGCCGCATTGGAGGCACGTACTGGGACCTGAGTGGATATTGGCGAGGTCGCCTGAATAGCACGTCGAATGCCGAGCAGCCGACGTTACAGGATTTAATCAACCGTACTTATCACCTTAACCTTACTTATAGTAATCCAACTTCTTCATGGGTCGCCGGATTTGGCCGACTTTATCTGCCCTGGGCAACGACCCTCGACACGATCGATGGTGGTTATGTTGGTCGCAGGGCGGGAAAGCATGTGTTGCTCGGCCTCTTCGCGGGCTCTACTCCGGATCCCACGTCGTGGGATTACAACCCGAATCGTCGACTTGGCGGTATATTCCTTAACCTGGAGGGCGGAAGTTTTGATTCACTGCGCATGACAAGTACGTCAGGAGTTGCGCTAAGCACGCTCAACTGGCAAGTAGATCGACCATTCATCTTTTTTGAAAATGGGCTGTATTTTAAACGATATTTATCGATTTATGACTCAACTCAAGCAGACGATCCTCGTCCGATCGCCGGTTTGAATGCTGTTGGTCCGGGACTCAGCCGCAATTTCTTCACCCTGCGTTTTCAGCCTTTTGAACGGCTTTCATTCGACGTGAACCATAACTATTTCCGCGATGTGCCTACTTTTGACACTGCGCTGATCGCAACAGGCTTGCTCGATAAATATCTGTTTCAAGGTCTAAGTACTGGCGCCCGAGTGGAACCTATTCGCCACATTACATTCTATGCAAGTGTTGGAAAGAGTAGCCGAACTGGAGACACGGGCGGCGCATGGAACGAGATGTATGGAGTCACGCTCAACCAAATACCTAAAACAGGACTGCGGCTGGATGTTCGTACTTCGACATTTGATAGTTCGTTCGGTCATGGTAGGTACCGTTCGGTATCGATTTCTCGTAACTTGAGCGATGCTTTCCATCTGGAAATGCAAGTTGGGCAACAATTTTTGACATCTCAGCTGACCAGTCAAACAGAATCACGCTTTATTAACGCCAGTGTCGACAGCAATTTGGGCGCGAACTATTTTATCCAAGGCGCCTATACCGTTGATCGAGGAGGCGCTTTTAACTACAACCAGTGGACCATCACCTTCGGCTACAGATTCGATAATCGAACAGGAGCAGGCAGATGAAAATCAGGTCCATAACAATCGCATTGGTTGTTACGTTAGCTTTTCGCAGCGCGTTATGCCTTGCGACATCCTCTGATGATCTTCTCGCCCGCACAGGAAAGCAGGTTGCTGACTTTCTGGCGCAGTTTTCGCAAGTCAAGTGCACTGAAGAGGTTACGCAGACAAAGCTGGTAAAGAAACTTACAAAAGAAAGTATAGAGTATCGTGAACAGCAGACATTTGATTATCTGGTACTTGCACAGGGGTCTGGCGATGACATGGTTATTCAGGAATCTAGGCTTGAGCAACGAGCTTCTGAGCACAAGAAAAATGTGCCGCTACTGGTGACCAACGGATTTGCCACACTTTCCTTAATATTCCATCCCTATTATCAGACTGCCTTTAATTTCACACCGCCAGAAAACGAGATGATTAATGGGAAGATAATGGCAAGAATTCGCTTTCAACACATCAAGGGGGAGCGGACTCCCACTGTGCTTCTTCTGCGCGGCCGAGAGTATCCACTCGAGCTAAGCGGATCGGCCTGGATCGATCCGGCAACCGCGACTATTGTGCGTCTTCGTGCGGAATTGAATGAAGATATGACCGATGTTGGACTGCACGGCTTCGTCAGCGAAGTTGATTATGCTCCAGTCCATTTTCGCGGAAACTCCGGTGCTAACTGGCTACCTTCAGTTGCCACGATTGAACTTGACACAGCAAAACAACGTTGGCGCAATGTCCATCGTTTCACAAGTTATCAACTGTTCTCTGTTTCCACGGATGAATCGGTGAAGACCCAATGAGCACCTATATGATTGCGGCGGCTCCTGCGCGAGTTCAAAGGGATCCGGAGAGCAGCCATCGCAGGCTGCTTTTCTGGGGGTATGTTGCGTTTGTGGCGATGCTGTTGATGCTTACCGCATATGGGTTCGATTATTACCGACTTGATTCACTGCAGCGTCCTATTTCTTCAAAGCACGCGCTGCTCAAGCCCAGTGGCCCGATTGGATTGAAGCTCGGATACGTCGGGCTCGCCATGTTCTTCACTATTTTTCTCTATCCCATTCGGCGACGCTGGCAGTGGCTTTCGCAAAAGGGCAGCTCGAAGCACTGGCTCAACTTCCACATGTTG
>JAFAUE010000152.1 GCA_019243475.1 Acidobacteriota bacterium
TACTACCGCATCAAGATTCTTACTGATGAAGGCAAGAAGTACGCGGACGTAAAGGTCGCCTACGACAACGCGTACTCCCACGTGACCGACATCAAAGGCCGCACTATCCATAGCGACGGGACCGTCATTCTCTTCGAGGGGAAAGCGCTCGATGGCACGATGTTCAAAACCAAGCGCCTCAAGATTCTCGCGAAAACCTTCACATTGCCCGATGTCCAGGTAGGCAGCATCATTGAATACAAGTACACAGTCCGCACCGATCCTGGTTGGGCCTTTCCTGCGCGCTGGTCGGTTCAGGAAGATATGTTTCAGAAGCGTGCGAAGTTCAGCTTCGCGCCCTTCAAGCACGAAGTACTTGTTGGCGGCTTAAACGGAAGCGAGGTGGGATACACAACATACCTTCCCCAAGGCAGCAAGATAGTCAAAAAGTACGATCACTTCGATCTTGAAGTCTCCGACGTTCCCGCCTTTGTTGAGGAGGAGTACTCGCCTCCCGCCGACGATTTGAAGTATCGCGTGCGCTTTTATTACGAGCGTGGCGACATACGCACGGTCGGCGACTTCTGGCGCTACGAATCGCGCGATTGGAGCGACTCCGTCTCCAAGTTCATGTCGCGATCCTCTTATATTGAAGACCAGGCGCGGCAGGGCTTTGCACCGTCGGATTCGCCGGAGCAGAAACTGCGCAAGATCTATGCCCGAGTGCAGCAAATCGACAATCTCACGTACAAGCGGCAACGGAGCACTCAGGAGCAGAAGGCCACCAATTACCGGGACAACAAAAATGTCGAAGACGTGCTGCGGCAGAATGCCGGATACCACAATGATCTGACGCGGTTGTTCGTTGCTATGGCCAGAGCCGCCGGGGTCGATGCCAAGGTGGCGCGAGTTTCCACGCGCGATGAGAATTTCTTCAGCGATCAACTCCTCGATTTCGGCCAATTGAACAGCGAAGTCGCCCTGGTGAAGCTCGACGGCAAAGATGTGTATCTCGATCCGGGCACCAGATTCTGTCCTTTCGGCCTGCTGGAGTGGCGCCGCAGCGGCGTGAAGGGCCTGGTGGAGAGCAAGGGAGACGCTCAATTCATCACCACATCGTTTCCCGAGCTGAAAAACGCGATGGTGCAGCGCGTCGCGGCTTTCAATCTCGCACAGGATGGAAGTCTGAAAGGAAAAGTCCGGCTGGTCTTCACCGGTCAGGAAGCCTTGTGGCGCCGCCTGGAGGAAAACGACGACGACGATACCGGCAGAACCAAGAATCTCGAAGACGAGCTACGGCAGATTCTTCCCGCATCGGCGACCATCCACCTGGACGACGCAAAAGGATGGACTAGCACCGAGGAGCCCCTCGATGCCGTTTTCAGCGTGGAGGTCCCAGGTTACGCTTCGTCTACCGGGAAACGCCTGCTGCTCACGACGGAGATATTTCAGGCCAATAGCAAGCAGGCGTTCGTACACGAGAAGCGGACGAATCCGGTGTACTTCGAATATCCGCACCGCACCTTCGATATGGTGACGATCAACGTGCCTCCGTCACTTCAAATCGAAGACCTGCCGAAGGAACACAAAGTGATCGAAGACTTTGCCGGATATCTTTCCCATTATGAATCTCAAGGGCAGAAGGTAGTTTTGCGCCGGCAGCTGGACGTGGCGGGAATGATGTTTCCCGTCAACACCTATCCCCGGGTAAAGACTTTTTACGAACAGGTGAAATCGAGCGACGACGAAGCGGCGGTCCTGCGGGTGGCTCAGGTTGCGAAAAACTAAGCTCGCCTTCGCGCTATCTCTGTGCTCTGCTCTTGCCCTGCCTGCGTTCGCGGCGGTGCCGGACTGGGTGCGCTCGGCCGCGAACCAGACGATGCAGGTGGAGAAGGACGTGGACGCGATCGTCCTGCTCGACGATCAAACTACCACCGTGCAGGACACCGGCGACGCCTACTCGCTGGAACGGCGAGTGGTGAAAATCCTCCGTCCGGAAGGGCGGGAACACGCGCGTCTGCATGTGTTCTTCGACAATGAAACCAAGCTGAAGTCTCTGCACGCTTGGAGCATTACTGCGAAGGGCAGCGAGTACGAACTCAAAGACAAAGACTTTCAGGAGATCTCACTCGACGGCGGCGGCGTCCTCTACAACGATGTGAAAGCAAAGGAAGCCGAAGTACCGGGTGGTGATCCCGGCACCGTTATAGCGATTGAAGTCGAGCAGCGCCAGCGTCCCTACCTGATGGGAGACACCTGGGAATTTCAAGAACGGATTCCGGTGCAGCAGGCACGCTATACCCTTCACCTTCCCAGTAGCTGGGAGTATTCGAGCGCGTGGTTTGCTCATGAAGAAACCAAGCCGGTCGAATCGCCCGGGAACACCTGGAGCTGGCAGCTGGAGCGCATTCCCGGAATAGAACACGAGCCGCGGATGCCGAGCTGGCGGGCAATTGCCGGGCGCATGGAGGTCAGCTACTTCGGCAACGTACGCGGGCAGATGGCCAAAAGCGCGCGTTCCTGGCAGCAGATTGGAAGCTGGTACAGCCAGCTGACAGCAGGAAGGCGTCAGGCGTCGCCGGAGATCCACGCCAAGGCACTTCAGTTGACGTCCGGCCAAATAACATTCGCCGGTAAAGTGAGCGCAATCGCCGCTTTTCTGCAGACCGACATCCGCTATGTGGCAATCGAGATCGGAATCGGAGGATATCAGCCTCATCCCGCTGCGGACGTCTTTCGCTATCGCTATGGCGACTGTAAGGACAAAGCCACGCTCATGAGCAGCATGCTGCATGAGGCCGGCATTGAATCCAGCTATCTGGTGGTCAATACCAGCCGCGGAGAAGTGGTGCCCGGCGTTCCCAGCAATCACTTCGATCACGTGATCCTTGCCATCGCGGTTCCCAAAGGCGATCCGGCGGAAAAGCTGGGGACCGTAGTCGATACCAAAGCGGGAAAGTACCTCATCTTCGATCCGACCGACGAACTCACTCCAGTTGGACAGCTTCATTACGAGCTGCAGGGAAGCTATGGTCTGCTCGTGGGCGACAATACAGGAGAGCTTATCGAACTGCCTGTCCTCGCGCCCCAGGAGAACCAGATTGAACGTGTAGCCCACCTCAAGCTACAGTCTGACGGCTCTCTGGTAGGCGACGTAAAAGAAACGCGGACCGGCGAGCATGCCTGGGTCAGCCGGGCAGAGCTTCTGCACACTCACGGCAACGAGCGCGAGCGGGCTCTTGAGCGCTTCCTCAGCGGATTTCTTACTGGTTTCTCATTGCAGAAGTCGGAGTCGGAGAACCTGGAGAGCAACGCGCAGGATTTGATTCTCAAATATCAGTTCAGCGCACGAAATTACGCCAAGAATGCCGGCCCGCTGTTGCTCGTCCGTCCACGCGTGCTCGGCACCAAGGAGTTGCGTTGGGAAGGGGATAAGCCGAGGAAATTTCCTATCGTGTTCCCCGCAGCCTCACACGAGAGTGACATCTTCGAGATCGAACTGCCGCAGGGTTTTGCCGTCGACGAGCTTCCCGATCCGGTAAAAATTGACGTGGGCTTCGCAGAGTACGAGAGCAAGACCGAAGTTCAGGGACAAATTCTGCGTTACACGCGGGATTACACCCTGCGCAAACTCGAAGTTCCTACAACTCAGGAAACTGAATTGCGAAAACTCTATTCCGCTATCTATTCGGACGAACGTAACAGCGCGGTGTTAAAGCCGAAGTAATGCCTTTGTCATCCTGAGCCAAGGAGCGAAGCGACATCGGCGAAGGACCTTGCGTTTGCTCTTGCCAATCGCCACGCGTTGAAACTACACAAGCAGCCTGCTGGGCGCTATCCCGTGCAGTTCCAGCGGCGGATCACCCTGTATTCGTGCTCGAAGCCGAGCACACTGATCGTGCCGGTATTCAGCGCGAAGAACTGTCCATCATTGGGAGGCAAATTCAGCCAGACGGCGGTGAGAATGCGAAGAACGTGGCCGTGAGCGAACAGCGCGACATTTCCTTGGGTCGTCGTAGCGCGTTCGATCACACGCTGCACGCGCAAACGCACCTGGTCTAGCGACTCACCACCGTTCACGCCGTCGCGCCAAAGCTGCCAGCCGGGACGATCTTTGCGGATCTCCGCTGTGGTTTTGCCTTCGTAGGCTCCGTAATCCCACTCTCTCAAATCGTCGGTGATTTGCGCAGCAGCGCTAAGTCCAGCAAGCCGGCATGTCTCCTGTGCCCTGTGCATCGGACTTACCAGCACGAGGGCAAACTTCTCATCCTTTACTTTGGACGCCAATTCCTGGGCTTGTTTGATGCCGCTCGGAAGCAGCGGTAAGTCAGTGCGGGAGGTGTGCTTGCCGGAGACAGACCATTCGGTCTCCCCGTGGCGCATCAGCCAGATTTCCTGCGTGGGCTCGCTCATTCAGTCGTGCGGTCGGTAACGAGGGAGACGCTCAGTGGCCTCCGAAGACATGCTTGCGCACGTCCGGCCAAAATTCTTTTGCGGCATTGTAAATAGCGTCAAAGGCGATGCGCGACGCCATGGTGTATGCGAAGTCGCCGAAGTTCTGCTCATCGCTTGGATAGTATGCGCGGCTAATTCCACTGGACGTGGCGCTGGCGAGAATCTCAGGAGCGTTGAATACGTGTCTTCCCGAATCGGTACGAGTTACGAAAACACGAGTACCGGAGTACCAAGCGCGTGAGAAGAAGCTTCCGCTGCCCATGCGGTAATAGCGGGGATCGGTATGAAACAGCGACGGATAAACTCCGTAACCGAAGAATTGCGCTGTGGCGGTATCGGCGACATCCGCGCCGTAACGCTTCCCATATCCCTCTGCTCCCTGGCCGTAGCGCTCGTGGATGTTGAACGCCTGGTCGATGCCGGCTTCCGCCGCCGTCCCTACAAACGTGAAAGGATTGCCGAAGTTCTTGGCTACCTGGCCGAATTTCTGCCCAGCACTGAGTGGTGCAACTTTGGTGTCGCGCCCCTGGATCACGAGATCAGTGGGAACCACTAGGTCGAGCACCTTGCCTTCGAGCTGGCCAGACTTGCTTTCGGTCTGTGAAGTACTTGCTTGGCCGGAAGTCGATTGGGCCCCCAGCGGTGCAAGGCAGACCAGCGGCGCGAGCAGAAGGCCGAGCAGCTTGCGTTTTTGCATCCGGGGAGTGTATGGCGAAAGTGCCTGCTGCGCAACCGCTATTTAGGCGTGTTTACGCCGAAAAAGCGGGTTCCGGCTGCCGCAAACCCGCGGCCTCGAGGATGGTGTCCACCGCGGCATCTTCGCCCATCGCGGTATTCACCATTAAATGATAGACATGCCGTTCAGGCCAGTCGATATGGAAGTGCTGACGGATGAACGCGGCGCGTTCCTTGTCGGCGGTGTCAATCACTTCCTCGGCGTGTCCGTGCGACTTGCAGTATTGACGTACGCGCTTAATCTTGAAATCTCGCGGCGCGTAAAGAAAGACATGGAACGTGTCATCGCGTTCGGCAAGGTGATAGGGCGCTCCGCGGCCGACAATCACGCGATGACCCTCATCGGCGGCCTTCACAAAAACCGAACGCGTCATCTCCGCCATCTTTTTGCAGTCAAAGCAATCGCCTGTCAAGACGCCGCGTTCTGCGCCGCCGCCCCAAAACAGGCGGCCTACGCGCGCGAGAAACGGATCAGGATGCTCATCCAGCTTCTTCACCGCCTCGACGTCCACATGAGCCATTTTGGCAATGTCAAAGATCAAGCTCTTATCGATCAGCTTCCAATTGAGCCGGCGGGCGATTTGCGCGGCGATCTCGACGCCACCACAACCCACCTCGCGATCAATCGTAATGTTGCGGATATTCATGAGCGTTCCCCAAACCGGGGGAGTCAACACGAAGGACACAAAGACACGAAGGTAAGAACCGGAGTTGCCGAGTCGCTGCCCGTTAGTCTTCGATTTTAGGACGCAGCTCTCATGTGAAACAGCAGCACACAGCCTTTTTGCTTTCCTCTGTACCCTTCGTGACCTTTGTGTTCACGCTCGGCTCAGTGCATGCCGCCCGGCCCAGCTCCGGCCTTGTTCTTCTGCATCAGAAACGCGAGCGGCACCATGATGGCACAAGCGAGCGCAAAGATAAAAATCACGTCATTGTAGGCCAGAGCTGCGGCCTGCTGTTGCACCCGCCCATAGAGCAAGTTGTAGGCGCGCTGCGTGGCGTCGGCCGCGCTGTACCCGGCGCGCGTCAACGCCGCGACAATACCGCTTACTTGGGCCTGCAGCGCTGCACTCGTATTGGTAAGATGCGCCGCCAGGTCGCTCTGGTGCTTCTGCGAGCGGCGTACCAACAGAGTCTCGACGAGCGAAATTCCTACGCTTCCGCCGACATTGCGCGCAAGGTTCACCATTCCCGATACCTGATTGTTTTTGTTCCGCGGGACGCCGACATAGGACATGGTGTTGATGGGCACGAAAAGGAAGGCGATTCCAGCGGCCTGCAGCATGCGCAGCTGCACGGCTTCGCCAAAGCTGATACCCAGATTGAGTTCCGTCATGTGCATCAGAGCGGCGGCACAAGCCAGGAAACCGATGGCGATCAGCCAGCGCGCGTCATAGTGGGACACAAGAAATCCGACCAGCGGCATGAGCGCCATTACCACGAGCCCACCGGGAGATAAAGCCATGCCGGCCTGCTGCGCCGTATATCCGAGGAGTGTCTGCAGGTATTGCGGCAGCAGCACTGTAGTTCCGAACAGGGCGAAGCCGAGCATGATCATCATGACGAAGGCAATCGCAAAATTCCTGTTCTTGAACATCTTCACGTCCACCACGGGATCCTTCTGGAAGCTCTCCCAAACCACAGCTGCCACGATGCAAATGCCGGCCATGATCGAGAAGATAAGGATGAAATCGGAGGAGAGCCAGTCGTCGCGCTGTCCCTTGTCGAGCACGACCTGCAGCGAACCAAGGCCGACGCCCACGAGCGCGAGTCCGATGTAATCGATCTTTATGCCGGAATGGCGCCGCTCCGCCAGCTCGGGCGGATCTTCTACGAGCCGGCTGGTCAAAAACAATGACAATGCAGCTACCGGCACGTTGATGAAGAAAATCCAGCGCCAGTCGTAGTTGTCCGTGATCCATCCTCCCAAAGTGGGACCGATGGCCGGCGCCAGGACTACCGCCATGCCGTATGCGGCAAATGCCACTCCACGCTTGCGAGGCTCGAAGGTGTCGGCAAGGATTGCCTGCTCACTGGGCGCGAGTCCTCCTCCTCCGACGCCTTGAAGTACGCGGAAGAAGATCAGCATGGAAAGACTCGGCGCCAGTCCACAAAGCAGCGAACTGATGCCAAATAGAGCGACGCATGTCATGTAGAAACGCTTGCGCCCGAGCATGTCGGAGGCCCAGCCGCTGATGGGCAGGATCACCGCGTTCGACACGAGATAAGAAGTCAGCACCCACGCGCTCTCATCGGTACTTGCGGAGAGGCTGCCGGCGATATGCGGCAAAGCCACGTTGGCGATGCTGGTGTCCAGCACCTCCATGAACGTCGCCATGGTGACGGTGAGCGCGATTGCCCAGGGATTATGCTTCGGCCTCCAGGGCTGTGGCGACGGAGCTGACGGGCGAAATTCGCTGACGTCAGCGTCTTGGGTCAAGGTGGGCATCGGCGAAGGTTCTTATGTGGGAATGTCTCGAGAGCGTCGAGCTCTACCGCACCTTCACCTTTGGTTCTGCTGACATCCCTGGCCTCAGGAGATGGTCTTTGTTCTGGTCGGCATCGAGAAGAATGCGCACGGGAATTCGCTGCACTACTTTCACGTAATTGCCAGTCGCATTTTCGGGAGGAAACAGGCTGAAGCGCGCCCCACTGGCGCCCCCGATATCGAGCACTTTGCCGCGATAGTCGCGGCCGAGAGCGTCAACGTGTACTTCGACCGGCTGGTCCTTCTTCATGTAGCGAAGCTGGGTTTCTTTGAAGTTCGCCGTTACCCAGACGTTGTCGATATCGACGATCGACATCAGCGCCTGACCGGGCTGCACGTATTGACCAACCTCCGCGGTTCGATGTCCGACGACTCCATGCACCGGAGCGTTGATCTTCGTGTATTGGAGATTCAGCTCCGCCTGCTGCAGTTCGGCGAGCGACTTCTGCTGGCTTGATTGTGCCGAATTGGCACGCGCTTCGGTTACCCGCACTTGGCGCGGACCGGTTTGGGCGTTACGCAGGTTGGCTTGCGCCTGCACGATTCGCGCCTGGGCCTGGGTTACGCCCTCTTGCGCGGCGATCACGTTGTCATGCGCGCTCTCGACGTCGGCGGCCGTGCTCTGCGCTGCTGCCACCGCAGCGTCGTACTGCTGCTTCGAGATCACATCGCGCTCCACCAGCGGCTTGTAGCGCTGGACGTCGTTCTGCGCTTTTGTGTTGTTCGCGATAGCCGCCACTTCCTTGGCTTTGGCCGCATCGAGGTTCTTCTGCGATGCCGAGAGCGCTGCGCGCGCGTTGCTCACATCGGCGCCTGCCGACTCGATCTGCGATGCGGTAGCGATCGACGTAATTGGCACGTTGAAGCTGGCAGCACTGGCCTGCGCCTGCGAGTCAGCAAAATCTGCACGCGCTTTGGCCAATGCGACTTCGTAATCCTTGGGATCGATTTCGACAAGAAGCTGTCCGGGCTGCACCTCCTGGTTGTCTTCTACCTGAACGCCGGTGATGTAACCGCTGATTCGCGAGCCGATTTGTCCGATGTGGCCATCGACCTGAGCGTCGTCGGTGTCTTCGTACTGGCGTGCATGCAGCCACCATAACAATGCGCCGACAACCGCAAGCAACAGGATCAGGGGCGCGATCTTCTTTATGCGGGTCTTGCGCTGCGCCGTCCTCGCCGCAGCTTCTTCTTCCTCCCGCGACTTCTCCTGATCGATTTGCGGTTCACGTGGTTCGGCTTGAGGCTCCTGCGGCCGGGCTCTTCCCTCGCCGCTGCGCGAGCCATCGCTTACGATGCGCGGACCAGATTCCTGCAGGCGTTGTGCCTGCTGTTCCGGAGTCTCGCCTGCAGTCCTGTCCTGCATGGTAGCCATCACTTTCCTCCCAAATAGCTGGCGGCATTTTGCCGCGCTTCACCTAAAGCCCGCGCCAGACTGAGTTTCGCCAGATTGTGCACATAGAGGCTTGCCACGTACTGATTTTGCGCGCTGACGACAGAACCCTGCGCCTGTACCACTTCGAGATTGTCTCCTACGCCCGCGGCAAAGCGCTCCCGCGCTTCCGATAATTCTTCTTGAGTCAGCTTCACCGTGGCGTCGGCGAGCTGTACCTGCTCGGCCGCCGCATTCAAATCGAGGAACGATGTACGGATTTCAGCGTCGATGCGGCCTTCGAGATCAGAGAGCTGGTCCTTGTTCTGCTTGAGCGTTGACTGTGCCTGATAAATGTCTGCGCGAATGCGGCCTTCTTCGAAGATCGGCACTTGAATGGAACCGGCCGCAACAAACGTCCCGTGCGACGAACCGGGGCTGATACCGATATCGCCGTAATTGCCGCTGAAGCCGAGCGACGGCAACCGCTCGAAACGCGCCGAACGTTCCGACAGTTCGGAGGCATGTACCTGGGCCTGCGCCTGCTTGTAGTCGAGACGTTCCTGGTACGCGCGATGCAAAGCATCTTCCTGGGTGAGGACCGGCGGCGGACTGAACTGCAACGCGTCAGAGAGTTCGAACTTCTGTTCGAGCGGCAACCCGATGGCTCGCGCGAGCGTGATCTTCGACTTGTCAAAATTGTTCTGGGCTACTACCAGGTCCTGCTTCCGTGCCTGCAGCTCCACCGAAGCGCGCAGGGCATCGATCTTGGCCGAGACTCCCGCCTCATGCATCTGGTTTGCCTGATCGAGAAGAGCTTGCGCGGTCTGAACCTGCGCTTGCGCATTTACTACGTTGGCGGCCTGCGTGAGCACCTCGAGATAACTGTTGCTCACGGAAAACACGACCAACTCCAACGCGTTCTGATATGAAAACCTTGCGGCCCGCAAATTCTCGACCGACGAGCGGATCCCTTCGTACTGGGAGAAGCCGCCGGTGACGGTCATGTAAGCGCGGATGTCGAAGTTCGAGAATGGTCCGATGATCGGCGGTACCCCCGGAAATCGAATGCCCTGCGCGGCAAGATTGATCTGCTGCGCGCTCTCGCTGAGACGGCCGGTGACATCGGGCAGCATGGCTTGCAGCGCGCGCCAGTGCTGCGCCCGGGCACTAGTGATGCCTTGTTCAATCAGGAGCGAGCCGAGATTTGCCTTAAGACCGCGATCGATGGCATCGCGCAAAGACAGGGAAATTGTTTGATCCGTAGCTTTCTGATTGATCACACTGCCGCTGAACGGATCGGTCGAAGTAAGACCTGTAACGGTGGTAATCGGCGCGCCGGCGGAAGGGTTGGAAGCCTGCGAGGTTGAGGCCGTTGCGGCAGCCGGTGGCGCGCCCTGAGCCAGAACCGTACCTGAAAACGCTATGACGAGTAGCACTGCAGGGAAGGGAGCGGTGTTCCTCCGCGAGCCGAACTGGGCGTCTCGCAAATCGTCCAATAAAGAACCCCACCCTCTCATGTGTCTTCCTCCGCGATGCCGAATGGGAAATTCCCGCGCCAGAAGACGGCACAAGCGCGAGCGTGGAGCTGGATTCCCCGCCCCCGACCCGAGAATAGATGTCGGCAACGCGAGCCGGTTTTCCAGTCACATCAAGAGCTTACAGAAATAAGAACTGCAGAGTTGCGCCAGCAAAACATGGCAGCGTCCGAACTCAGGCCAGTTGGATTCGGCTTTGCAGCGCGGGGATTCATAAAAGTAAGTGAAAACTTACTTTTGGGGCTGGTCCCCTCGGCAACTGACGGACGAATTGCTACATAAATGGATTCTCGTCTGCCGTGGGCCCGAATACTGCCGGAAGTGGAACGTCCAGCAAGCGGAGGTATACCGAGAGCTGTCCGCGATGGTGGTAGAGATGATTCAGGACATTCGTGCGCAGCGCTTCCACGCGAGGCCTGCTGAAGATCTCTTTACCTTGAAACACCAGCCGCCAATGGGCGTTGGCCGCCTGATCGGACATTTTGCCCATGGCCTCGTCGGCGCTGCGCATGTTCTGATCGAAGCGCTCACGAATCTCTTCCACCGTATTCAGCTTGAGCGGCGAAGGTCCGCCCGGGGAGAACTCTTCGGTCGTGGCAATTCGCTCTGCCATGCCTGCGATTCCGGCGATGTGCGCCGCAAGCTCCCCCAGG
>JAFAUE010000260.1 GCA_019243475.1 Acidobacteriota bacterium
GAATCAAAGAAGTCCACGAGCAAGTTGCGCTCGGACCGGACGATCCTCCGCTCGTAGGGTGACGCAAGCTCCCGCTTATTGGGCGCTCACCGGCTGCGCTCCCTTGCCCAGGGTGCGATTGAAGGCCGGCAGGTCGGTCGCAAGCGCATCGTGCAGCTTAGCAAGTTGTGCGTCGAGCTCCTGCGAGAGCTGATCGAATGCTTTGTACGTCTGGTCTGTCGGTTGCGCGTCTGCGCCTTCGATTACGCCCATTAAGTGCGAAATCTTGTTGTTCAGTTTGATCGGAAAATTGAGCGGGTCCTGGCCGCTGCGGTTGCGCGTTTGATAAATCGCCTCCTCTACCGACGTTAGTTTGGCGGTGAGCGACGCTCCGGACTGCTTTGCGGCCGTGGATCCGCCTGCCTTCAAACGGTCATTGATCTGGTCGCGCAGCTTGCGAATCTGGATTACCGCTTCATTGGCCTGGCTGGTTTTCTCGCGAACCTTCATCGCGAGGTCAAACTGTTTTTGCAGATCAGCAAGGCTGGCGCTCACACGCGGGTCCATTTTCACTTCGAGCGGCTGGGTTTGCGTTTGCCCGTCAGCGGTGACGCGAACCTGATATTGTCCCGGAACGGCCCATGGTCCCTGGTCGGCGCGAGCTCCCCACATGATGAGACCTTGGAAGACGGTGGCCCCGTCGTAGTGCACGTCCCAGGTGAAGCGGTTCAACCCGGCAGCGATTCCCACTTTGGGAGTGCGATTGCGGAAGAAGTCCTCCTCTTCTCCGGCGCCTTCTCGCGGTTTGTTGTCCACGTTGCTGTAGGTGCGAATCACTTTGCCCTGAGCGTCCAGAACTTCAATGTTCACAACCTTGGCTGGTTTGCTCAGCACGTAATCGATTGCCGCCGGACGGTCGCGGCGAACTGCGGCTTCTGGTTTGAAGAGATAGATAGCCGCGTTTTGCAGGTCGGGCGTGAGGTCGCGCAGTGGAGCGATGTTATCCAGCACATAAAAGCCGCGGCCATGAGTTGCAAGGACCAGATCATGGTCTTCGATCATCAGGTCGGCGACTTGCGTGTCGACTTCACGCCCGGTGTCAGCGGGCTCCGAAGCCGGAGGCGCCGGCACTTGTGCGGACGTCGTCTGCTGCGCGCCTCCTGCGCCGGTGCGCGTAGCCGCTCCTTCCGGCGATTGCGCGGTCGGGGCAGCTCCAGCCGCTTGCGGTGCGGGATTGGCAGCAGCGCTCGGTTGATTGCGATCCGCACTCACCGCAGTGCGAAGCGGGAAACGCGCCCAGTTCGCGCCGTCGTTGAACGAAATGTAGAGCCCATGTTCGGCACCGGCAAAGAGCAGGCCGGCACGCTTCGGATCTTCGCGAACGACGTGCAGATAGTCGTCTGCGGCAATGCCGTTGGTGATCTTGTTCCAGGTTTTACCGTAATCATCCGTGCGCCAAGCGTACGGCTTGCGGTCGTCCTGCTGATAATTCTGGGCTGCCACGTAGGCGCTGCCGGGCTTGTGCGGAGACGCGTCGATCATGCTCACGCGAGTCAGACTGGGCATTTCGGGGGGCGTGATGTTCGACCAATTCGCGCCGCCATCTCGCGTGATGTACACCATCCCGTCATCGGAGCCGGTCCAAATCGTGCCTTCTTCTTTGCGTGAAGGCGCGATGGTGAAGACGGTCGCGAAGATTTCGGGACCGTTCATGTCATGCGTAAGCGGCCCGCCGGAATCGCCCAGCGTCTTCGCATCATGGCGTGTCAAATCGGGACTAATCTTCTGCCAGCTTTGCCCTTGGTTGCTCGTGCGATAGACGAATTGCGAGCTGGTGTAGAGCGTTTCAGGATTGAGCGGATCGAAGACGATGGGGAAGGTCCATTGCCAACGGTCGGGCAGCGTCTCTGCGGCCTCGCCTGAGAAGAAGCGCGGGAAGACTTCGACGTCGCGGGTTTGGCCATTGCGACGGTCATATCGCGTGAGCAGCGCTCCCTGGCTGCCGGCGTAGAAGACCGCGGGATCTTTCGGATCCGGCGCGATGTAGCCGCTCTCGCCCCCGCCAACTGCGTACAGTTCGGGAAACGCGGCGCGATCGCCGCCGCCGAAGCCGCGCGCCGCGGCCATGCTCTGCACGCACACGGTGCTGTTGTCCTGCTGCGCGCCGCAGACCTGATATGGGAAATCGACGGTCGTAGCCACGTGGTAAAGCTGCGCAGTTGGAAACCGCTGCTCTGTCCAGGTCTGTCCGCCGTTCACTGAGACGGTGCCGCCGCCATCGTCACTGCTCACCAGATGCTGCGCATTCTGCGGGTCGATCCAGAGATCGTGGTTGTCGCCGTGCGGCGGACGAATCGTAGTCTTAAATGTCTTACCGCCATCGTCGGAGCGATAGAAGCCTGTGTTGAGCGCGTAAACGCGGTCGCGATTCTTGGGGTCGGCGAAGATGCGTGAGTAATAAAACGCACGCTGGCGCAGTTTGCGCTCTTCGTTCACGCGTGTCCAGGTATTGCCGGCAACGTCAGAGCGGAAGACGCCGCCATCGTCGGCTTCGACCAGCGCATATACCCGATTTGAATCTGCTCCCGAAACGGAAATGCCGATGCGTCCTATAGTTCCTTTAGGCAGCCCGGAATTACGGGTAATCTCCTGCCAGTGTTCGCCGCCGTCGGTGGATTTAAACAGCCCGCTGCCCGGTCCGCCACTCTCCATCTTCCAGGAGACGCGGTAGGCCTGCCACATGGCGGCATAGATAACCTGAGAATTGTTGGGATCGAGGCAGAGATCGACTGCGCCGGTCTTCTCGTCGCGAAAGAGTGTGCGGCGCCACGTCTTGCCGCCGTCAGTGGATTTGTAAACACCACGCATGTCGCTCGGCGCGGCGGGGTGTCCGAAGACCGCTGCATAAACGACGTCAGGGTTAGCGGGATCGATGCGGATGCGTGCGATCGTCTGCGAATCATCAAGACCCACATGCTGCCAAGTCTTGCCGGCATCAGTGGATTTGTAGATTCCGTCACCCTGCATGATGTTTCCCCGAAGATCCACTTCGCCCATGCCGATGTACACCACATCGGGATTGGACTGTGAAACGGCAACAGCGCCAACGCTGGAAGAATGAATTTGACCATCGGTGACTGGATTCCAGCTTTGTCCGCCATCGGTGGTCTTCCACAGACCACCTCCTACGGCGCCGAAATAGGCTTCATTTGCCCGACCGACCACGCCCGAGGACGCGATGGATCGTCCACCGCGCATGGGTCCAATGCTGCGGAAGCGCATCTTGCCGATGATGTCTTCGGGGGAACCGGGAGGCGGTGAGCTCTTGGTCGCGGTTGTGGTCTCCGCAGGTTGGTCGGAGGGTTTCTGAGATTGTGCGACGGCGGCCAACGGAAGAACGATAGCGATAAACGCGAGGAGGAATTTCGAGCTGGGGATGTGGACTGGAATGCGCATTGTCGGGCACCTGGGAGTGAGGTTCTGGAAAACGCGCAAGGATACCGAAGGCGTACGAGTGCGGCAAGTATTAGTCACTGTTGTCGCTTCGGGACTGTGGACCTTGGGCGATCTTGTCTAGCATGAGCAGATAAAATCTCACTCAGAGCCAAAGCCCGCGTGGCAGTGCGGAAGATTTTTGCGGCCGGAGCGGACTTTTGCTAGGCTCCAGCTTATGACCAGATTGCTCGAAAGCGCGCTGCAGAAGGTCGCCCAGCTCAGCGATGAAGAGCAGGACGCGATCGCGTCTCAAATACTGGAGACTCTTGAAGATGAAGCCGCGTGGAAGGAGACGCTCGCCCGCGATCCGGAAAAACTTCAACGACTGGCCGAAAACGCACGAAAAGAATACAAAGATGGAAAAACACGGCCGCTCGATGAAATCCTGTGATCGAGTCGCATACGACGCATGCTTTCCGGATGCTGTTTGAAGGATTGCCGCCCGAAGTGCAATTCCGAGCGCGTCGTGCGTACAAGCTATTTAGGACAGACCCAAACCATCCCGGTCTCCAATTTAAGAAGGTGAAAGTTCGCGGCAACGTGTATTCAGTCCGTATCGGGATGGGCTATCGGGCGCTAGGTGTGCTGGAAGGGTCCGTGATCACATGGTTTTGGATTGGAACGCACGCATCATATGACCGTCTGACGTAGTTCCAATAAGGGCTATTGATCTGCGGTTCGGCGAACGTTGAGCTCCAGCAGTTTACGCGGCGCCGATGAGCCAATCGTGAGCTCCGCGTATTCCGTCCATTCGCCTTTGTCGTTCATACGCAGTGTGGAGTTCGTTCTTGCCTCCCCCAGGGTGAATCCCCACGCAAGTGACTTGCCGTCATTGCCCAGCACGACGTCCGTTTCGAGCCAGCGTCCATCATTGAACGCACGCATTCGATAGCTTCCAGACGCGTCGTCAAACGATATCAAGCCGAGCGCGCGCAACACCGGCTTGCCGTCGGATTTCGCTGTGCCGACACCTTCAATCGTTAGAATCAGGCCGTCGAGCTTGTACTGCGCTTCTTCGGTCTGGGCCATCTCGACGTATTGTCCGCCCGCGCGCAGCATCGATGCATCGCCCCGCCACTTTCCCGTGAGAAAGCTTAGCTTCTTCATCGCGGCGCGTTCGACTTCCAGATTGGGAGCAGTTGGCGCTTGCGCCAGGCAGGCAATAGATACAAAAACCGTCGTGAGAAAGAGCAAGCTTGAACGGACCATGACGTTCCGACACCGGAAGTCTTGAGAAAGTTCCGTCTGCCGCTTGCTGGATCAAAGGGCTGACAAGCGAAAGGCCCGCATTTGCGGGCCTTCCACTGACAACTGAAAACTGACAACTCCTGACTTTGTGTTACTGATGCTGTACCGGCACCTGCTGCGTAGGGGGTGTTGGCGGAACTGCAGTGAGATCTTGCGGCGCAGTCTCTTCGGTGTACTGCGGCAGCGGCTTCTCAAGGGCAATTGCCAGCACCTGGTCCATGCTGTCGGCGAAGTGCAGCTTCATTGCATTGCGCAGATTCTCCGGAACCTCCGATAAGTCTTTCTCATTGTCCTTGGGCAGGATCGCCTCGAAGATGCCGGCGCGATGGGCGGCGAGCAATTTCTCTTTGAGTCCGCCGATGGCGAGCACTTTTCCGCGCAGCGTGATTTCACCGGTCATGGCGATATCGCGGCGCACCGGAATCTTGCTTAGCGCGCTGGCGATGGCGGTCGCCATGGTGATGCCCGCTGAAGGTCCGTCTTTGGGAATGGCGCCTTCGGGCACATGCACGTGGATGTCGATGTTGCGATAGAAGTCACGCGGCATTCCCAGGCGCGCGGCCCGCGAGCGGATATACGACATTGCCGCTTGCGCCGACTCCTGCATCACGTCACCCAGCTTGCCGGTGAGCGTGAGCTTGCCCTTCCCGTCGACTATGGTGACTTCTGTCGAGAGGATTGATCCTCCGACTTCGGTCCATGCCAGGCCGGTGACCAAGCCGACCTCGCTCTTCTCGTGGGCGAGCGTGTCGCGGAATTTGGCGACGCCCAGAAAATCCGCGATGTTCTCGGCCGTGACCGTGACCGAGTATTCGAGTCCCTGCTTCACCACTCGGCGCGCAACCTTGCGGCAGATATTGCCGATTTCGCGTTCCAGGTTGCGAACTCCGGCTTCACGCGTATAGGAGCGAATCAGTTCGGTAATGGCGTCATCGCCGAAGACGATATTGCTCTCAGAGAGCCCGCTGGCAGTGCGCTGCTTCTTTACCAGATACTGCTTGGCAATTTCGATCTTCTCGAGCTCCGTGTAACCATGCAGGCGAAGAACTTCCATGCGGTCCTGCAGGGGAGCGGGAATCGTGTGCAGCACGTTGGCTGTGGCGACGAAGAAAACCTGCGAGAGATCGTATTCGACGTCGAGGTAGTGGTCCTGGAACATGAAATTCTGTTCCGGATCGAGAACTTCGAGCAGCGCCGATGAGGGATCGCCGCGGAAGTCAGCGGCCATCTTGTCGATCTCATCGAGCATGATGACCGGGTTCTTGGTGCCGGCCTTCTTCATCGACTGAATGATCTGGCCAGGGAGGGCACCGATGTATGTGCGCCGGTGTCCGCGAATCTCCGCTTCATCACGCACGCCGCCGAGCGACAGACGTACAAACTTGCGGCCGGTAGCTTTCGCGATCGACATTCCTAAAGAGGTCTTGCCCACTCCCGGAGGTCCGACAAAGCAGAGGATCGAGCCTTTTGGATTCTTGACCAGCTGGCGAACGGCAAGAAACTCGAGGATGCGGTCCTTGATCTTTTCCAGGCCGTAATGATCTTCGTTGAGTATCTTTTCGGCTGATTCGATGTTGCGAATTTCTTTCGACTTCTTGCGCCACGGCACAGCGAGCAGCCAGTCGAGATAATTGCGGGAGACGGTGGACTCGGCAGACATTGGCGGCATGGCTTCGAGCTTCTTGAGCTCCTGCAGCGCCTTCTCATGTACTTCCTTGGGCATGCCGGCGGAATCGACTTTTTTCTTGAGCTCGTCCCACTCGCTCTTCTCGCCGCGCCCCAGCTCTTTCTGGATGGCCTTGATCTTTTCGTTGAGGTAATACTCTTTTTGCGCGCGCTCCATCTGCCGCTTCACGCGGGTCTGGATGGTGCGGTCCATATTCAACTTTTCGATTTCGATTTCGAGTACGTCGGCGACGCGGTTCAGGCGCTCGGCGGGATCGAAGATTTCCAGCAGCTCCTGCTTCTCTTCGATCGAGAGCTGCATGTTCGCCGCGATTACGTCCGTCAGCTTGGAAGGATCTTCCATGCGAACGGCGGCAATCATGGTCTCGTAATTCAACGACTGGCAAAGCTTTACATATTGCTCAAAAAGCGACGTGACGCGCTGCATCGCCTGCTCGATTACGGGAGTCGCTTCGACGGTGTACTTGGACACGCGAACCGTGGCGTGAAAGTATCCTTCGGTATCGACGACCTGAAGGACCTTGCCGCGCTCGACGCCCTCGACCAGCACCTTGATATTGCCGTCGGGCAGCTTCAGGCTCTGAACGATATTGACGATCGTGCCGACCTGGTAGATTTCGTTCGGCTTAGGCTCGTCCACGCTGGCGTCGTGCTGAGTGGCGAGGAAGATCTTGCGATCGCCGGCAAGCGCCTCTTCAAGGGCGCGAACGCTCGATTCACGTCCCACGACGAACGGCGTCATCATGTGCGGGAAGATGACGACGTCCCGGATGGGCATCATGGGCAGCTTGCGGGCTTCAAACTTTTCCCTGGATTGGGTCACCAGTATCCTCTATTCCTTCGGCCAGGATGCTTGCTGGCCTACAAGATAGCTTAAATCCCACGGGCAGGAAGCGCCAATTTTCTTCTCCCGGGATGTGTAAAACAAGTGCTGAATGAGCGTCGAGTCCCGCCGTTATACAGCAGAACCGTTCGCGGAAGCGAATGGGTTAACCTGGCGCCTCAACCTCGTACATTGGCGTCACCCACTCCCCACCGGGAACGGTTCAGACTTCCAACCTCTTCAGGGTAACGGATGAGCCCAGAGTCCTGATGTGCGATCTGACCTACCCATCCCTTACTGGAAACGGTACTGACAGCAAACCGTTGCGAACCTATCCTGCCTTTTCCATCATGGGGATAGAAACGTCGCGCTTCTCGACCATCTCCCGGCTTACCTCAAATTCCTTGAGCCGCTTCTGGCTGGGGAGGTGGTACATGAGGTCAAGCATGAGGTCTTCGAGAATCATGCGCAGACCGCGAGCCCCAACCTTGCGCTGCAGGGCTTCGCGGGCCACCGCGCGAGTTGCGTCGTCGCTGAACTTGAGGCGGACGTTCTCGAACTCGAACAGCCGCTGGTATTGCTTGATGATGGCATTGCGGGGCTTGGTGAGAATCTCGACCAAAGCGTTTTCATCGAGCTCGTCCAGCACTCCAACCACAGGAAGGCGGCCGACAAATTCCGGAATCAGGCCAAACTTGATCAGGTCCTGAGGCTCGACTTTGCCTAGCATTTCGGTATCGCGCTTGGGAATGGCCTGCTGCTGTTCGCCCTCTTTGGCCTCTGCCTTGAAGCCGAGAGCTTTCTTGCCGATTCGGCGGGCGATGACTTTTTCCAGTCCAACGAATGCTCCGCCGCAGATAAACAGGATGTTGGTGGTATCGACAGGCGTGAATTCCTGGTGCGGATGCTTGCGTCCGCCCTGGGGCGGCACATTTGCGACGGTGCCTTCGAGAATCTTCAGCAGTGCCTGCTGGACGCCTTCTCCAGAGACGTCGCGCGTGATGGACGGGTTCTCGTCCTTGCGTCCAATCTTGTCGATTTCGTCTATATAGATGATGCCGGTCTGGGCGCGCGCCACGTCGCCGTCAGCGGCCTGCAAGAGCTTGAGAATGATGTTCTCGACGTCTTCGCCAACGTAGCCGGCCTCGGTGAGCGTGGTGGCATCGACGATCGCGAACGGAACATCGAGCATCTTGGCCAGGGTTTGCGCGAGCAAAGTCTTGCCGCTGCCGGTCGGGCCAATGAGCATGATGTTCGACTTCGTGAGCTCCACTTCGCCGTTGCGATTGCGGTTCATGTGAATCCGCTTGTAGTGGTTGTAAACGGCGACTGCGAGCTTCTTCTTGGTCTGGTCCTGCCCGATCACATATTCATCGAGGAACTGCTTCACCTCGGCGGGCTTGGGCAAATGATTGGGAGCTGCTGCCGAATGGGTTTCCGTCCGGTCGTCTTCGAGGATGGAGTTGCAGACCGCAACGCACTCATCGCAGATGTAAGCGCGCGGATAATCGCTAGGCGATGAGATCAGCTTAGCAACCGCATCCTGCGACTTATGGCAGAAGGAACAACGTAGGCTGTCATCAGAACCGGAACGGGTTTTCACGATGTACTCCTGTGTACAGCAAGCGCCAATCCCAGGCAATACTGCAAAGAACCGAGTTACTTTGGAATTAGGGCGCCTGGATCATCCCGGTCCAAAAGCAGTAAAAAGCAAGGTTGTCTGGCTCGAACTCGGGACATTTTAATCTCATTTTCAACCCAGAGGGGTCACATCCACGGTTCCACAGTCACGAAAACCTGTGACTTTTGTGCATTACCCGTCCGGAACTAGTGGTTACTCAGAACCGCTGCTGGTAAATACCAAGCAGTGTCGCAGCTCTCCTGCTGCGGGCACCATCGCACACTCAATCCTCACCGTCCCCTACCGGGAATGGCTCCATCTATTTGTGCTTGTAGATGATTTCGTCCACGATTCCGTAGTCCTTGCTCTGCTGCGCATTCATGATGAAGTCGCGTTCCACGTCCTTTTCGACTTTCTCCAGCTTCTGGCCGGTGTGCTTGGCCATGATGTTGTTCATGATCTCGCGCATGCGCAAAATTTCGCGGGCGTGAATGTCGATGTCGGTCGCCTGGCCTGAGATGCCTCCACCCATGATGTGAGGCTGGTGAATCAGAATGCGCGAATTTGGCAGGGCAAACCGCTTCTTCGGGGAGCCGGCGGCGAGCAGCACTGCCGCCATACTGGCGGCCTGTCCGATGCATATCGTCATGATGTCGTTCTTGACGAACTGCATGGTGTCGTAAATGGCCATGCCGGAGGTGATGGAGCCACCGGGAGAGTTGATGTACAGCTGAATATCTTTCTCGGGATCTTCGGCCGCGAGGAAGAGCATTTGGGCGATCACGAGATTGGCGATCGTGTCGTCGATAGGAGTGCCGATGAAGACAATGTTGTCGCGCAGCAGCCGTGAATAAATGTCATACGCGCGCTCTCCGCGGCTAGTCTGCTCTACCACCATTGGAACCAGAGCCATTGCTAATCCTTTCTTTCGTTCGTCACCGGGAAAGAGCAAACACGAAGGTCACGATGGCGACTTCGGAGGTCACGAAGAAGGAAATTTGCCAGAACCCTTCTACTGCTCTGTGACCTCTGGCGTTTCCCTTTGTGCCCTTCGTGTTCGCTCTTCCTGAGTTAAGCAGAACGTTTGTAGAGAAAATCCAGTGTCTTCTCGTTGCGAATGCGCTCGCGCATGCGTTCGAGAGCGCCATCATCCGTAAGTTTTTTGCGTACGGCTTCCGTGGGCTGCCGCGATTGCTGGGCCAGCCGCTCGATCTCCGTGTCCAGTTCGGCGTCGCTGGTCTCGATCTTTTCCTTTTCCGCAATCTTCTCCAGAATCAGAGACGCTTTCACCTCGCGCACGGCAGCATCGCGCTGCGCGGAGCGCAACCGGCCGAAGTCCATTTTGCGCATATCTTCCGGGCGCATGCCCTGCGCGGCCAACGCGCGAAAGCCTCGCTCCAGGCGCGCCGTGACCTGATGCTCTACCAGCGATTCCGGAACTGGGAATTGATTGCGGCTCACCAGCTCTTCCACCAGCTTGTCTTTGGCTGTGTGCTCGATTTCATGCCGCTTTTGTGCTTCGAGTTGTTGGCGGATCCTGGTGCGAAGATCATCGACGTCTTTGAAATCGCCAACTTCTTTCGCGAAATCGTCGCTTAGTTCAGGCACCTGCTTCTTCTTGATGCCTTTGATCTGGACCTTATATTCGAGCGTCTTGCCTGCAAGCCGCTTGTCCTGATAGTCGGCAGGGTAGCTGATGTTAAAGATCCGCTCCTCGCCTGCTTTGGCGCCGCGCAGGTTCTCGCTGAATTCTTTGACGGTGTTTGTGCCGCCAATATCGACGAGCACGTCGTCCATGTGCACAGGCTGAGCGCCTGTCGGTTTTGCTTCCTGCGAAGAGGCAACGGGATTGCCGGCAGCGTCCACCAACCCCGATTCCTGCTTCTCTACTGGAGTGCCGGTAAAGCTGGCTTGAGCAAAATCGCCGTCCTGCAAACCTCGGTCTTCGTCGACAGGGTTGTAGCTGGCCTGGCTCTCGCGCAATCCTTCGAGCTCGCGCCGAACCTCTTCCTCTGTAACAGCAACGGGAGCTTGCTCGGAGTGCAGGTCGTCGTAGGGCGCCAAATCAATTTTCGGCATGACCTCGAAGACAGCCTTAAAGCGGAGCGGCTCACCGTCTTCGAAGTGAAAGTCCACAATGCGCGGCTGAGAGATCGGCGCGAGTCCCTGCTTTTGAACTGCCTCGCGAAAGAATTTAGGAACCAGAGACTCGACCACTTCCTGCTTCAGCTCGTCGGCAAAGCGGCGGCGTACCAGGCTGGCCGGCGTCTTTCCCCGGCGAAATCCGGGAACTCGCGCCATCTTCTGATAGCGCACAACAAAGCTTTCGAGCTCGTGAGAAACCGTCTCAGCGGGAATGTCCACGGCGATTTCCCGCTCGCATTCCCCCAGCGGACGCGGCTCGGAGGTGTGTTGGTGTTCATGAGTCTCGGCGCTGCTGGACTCGGCCGTAGTGGTCTCTGGTTGGCTCAATTTACCTGGAGTTCCTGCCTGAAGGGTGTGGTTGAGACAGTCAGAAGCAGCAGTCGCAACCCGAACCTCAAGTGTAAGACCGGCGAAACTGGACGGTCAAACGCGGAGGCCGCCGGTGAGCGCTCGACGTCACTACCGTTCGCGGTAGCGAATGGGTGAGCTGGCTGATCGTGAGCTGTTGCATACTATTCCCGCAACCGTGATCGGGTTCAGGATAGTGGAGCCTGATCGATTCGTCGCGCCGGCAACTTGCGTCTGCTCTGCCTTTCCGATACCTTGAAATTCGGAAAATGCCTGCGAAATCCAGCTCGTCCCGCACCATCGCCAGCCTTGCTTGTCGGGCCATGGCTATGTGTACGCATTTACATTCACGGGCGGCTGGAAGCTAGGGTAAGATTCCCAGATTAGGATTCGCCGAAAGCCGCTCAGTGATGAGCGGCTTTTGCGTTATGCGCGAACGGTGATCGCAGCAGGTGCGGAGGTAAACGCGCCCGCCGCTACCGCAGCGGGTTCTGTCGCGCGTGCACTGATGAGGTAGAGCTTCGAGGCTCCGCAGCTTCGAAGCTCCGGAGCTTTTATGACTGCGCTAAAACGACCGATTGCTATTTACTACGAACATCCACATTGGTTTGACCGGCTCTTTGCGGAAATGGACCGCCGCGGCACTTCTTATCAGCGCGTCGATGCCACCCAGCACTCTTATGACATCGAGGCCAACGCCAACCAGCGCTACTCGCTGGTATTCAATCGCATGAGTCCTTCGGCATACACGCGCGGTCACGGGCACGGGATCTACTACACCGTCAGCTACCTCGAGCATCTGGAGCGCCTGGGCGTTCGCGTCATCAACGGCTCGCGCGGGTTCCGAAATGAAATTTCGAAGGCCTCGCAGCTCTCCTTGCTGCAGTCGCTGGGACTAACGTACCCCCGAGCTCGGGTGATTAATCATCCGGAAGAAGCTCCGGCGGCGGCGGAAGGATTCCGCTTTCCGGTCATCGTGAAGCCGAATGTAGGAGGTAGCGGAAAAGGAATCGTGCGCTTCGATTCGCCGGCGGCTCTAGCAGAAGCGGCGAAGCAGGGAAAGTTCTCGCTCGGGCTCGACAACACCGCCCTGGTGCAGGAGTTCATCCCTGCGCGCGACGGCCACATCACGCGCGTGGAAGTTGTCGGCGGCAAGTATCTGTATGCCATCAACGTGTACATCACCGGTGAGACCTTCGACCTTTGTCCCGCTGACATTTGCAAAACGACCGGCGGAGTGGAACTGAATCTGGCAACGTGCGCCGTCGAGGCTCCCAAAGCGGGACTGCGCGTCGAAGGCTACACGCCTCCGGCGCAGCAGATTCACGATGTCGAGCGCATCATGCAAACGGCAGGCATCGACGTTGGCGGCATTGAGTACATCGTCGACGACCGCGACGGCAAGCTCTACTACTACGACATCAACGCGCTGTCGAACTTTGTTTCCGACGGGCCGCGTGTAATCGGTTTCGATCCTTTCGTGAAGCTGGTCGATTATCTCGAGCAGCAGGCACAGGAATCTTTGGCAAAGGAGGCGGCGGCGTAATGCGATACGGATATTGGCTTCCGGTATTTGGAGGATGGCTGCGCAACGTCGAGAACGAGAACATGCAGCCCACGTGGGATTATGTGAGCCGGCTGGCGCGGCGCAGCGAGCAGATCGGTTATTCGCTCACACTCATCGCCGAGCTCAATCTCAACGACATCAAAGGCGTGGATGCACCGGCGCTCGACGCCTGGTCTACCGCCGCGGGTTTGGCGGCAGTGACGCACAGCCTCGAGCTCATGGTCGCGGTACGTCCGACCTTCCATTTGCCGGCGCTACTGGCGAAGCAAGCCGCGAATATCGACCACATCAGCAACGGGCGAGTATCGCTGAATGTGGTTTCCTCATGGTGGGCAGAGGAGGCGCGCAAATTTGGCGTGCACTTTGAGCAGCACGACGACCGCTATGCGCGGACATCGGAATGGCTGGACATCGTCGATGCGGCGTGGAAGCGCGACCACTTTTCCTATTCCGGGAAGTACTACTCGGTCAGCGATACGGTGGTGCAGCCCAAGCCGGTATCGAAGCCGCGGCCTACGATCTATGCCGGCGGCGAATCGGAAGCAGCCAAGAACCTGATTGCGTCGAAGTGCGATGCGTACGTCATGCATGGCGATCCGGCGGAGCGCATTCGTCCGAAAATCCGCGATCTGGCGGAACGCCGGGAGAAGTTCGGGCTTGGACCGATGCAGTATGGGGTGGCCGCCTACGCGATTGTTCGCGACACTGAGGCGGAGGCGCAAAGGGAACTGGCGCGCATCACCGACGTGAAGCAAAGCGCGGCCGGATACGGAAATTATCAGCAGTGGCTGGCGAACACGCAGCTCGAACAACGCGTGTCGCTTGAAGATTATTCCGTCTCGAACCGCGGATTGCGATCCGGTTTAGTCGGCACGCCGGAGCAGGTGCGCGAGCGCGTAGCCGAGTTCGAGGCTGCAGGAGTGGATCTCCTGCTGCTGCAATTCAGCCCACAGTACGAAGAGATGGAGCGCTTCGCCGCGCAGGTGATTGGGAACGGAGCTGCCAGCTACCGCCTGGCAGCTACCGGCGAGAGCATGGCTCGCGCTGCGAGCTAGAAACACGCCGTGGGTGAACACGAAGTGCACGAAGGACACGAAGGTGGGTTGACCGTACCCAGCTTCATTTTGTGCTTTTCCTCAGCGGCCTTAGGGTCCTTCGTGTTCGCCACCGGTTGTAAGCCTCTGATAGCGATACGCTTAGCGTCTGCAATCCCACTCTCACTGGCCGTATAATCACGGCTTACCTTTCCCCCACTCATCCGTCTATCGGGATGCAAGCAATGGATTTAGCCGAATCGCGCAGGCCGATAATCAGGAGTGGAGATGCGAAGTCTAGCCGTAGTGGCGGGCGCCCAGATCGCCCTCGGCTGTGATGCACCTATGGCCGCCTCAGGTCAGGCGCGTGGAGTGAGGGCTAGAGAGGACGCAGGAATGCGGCCAGCCGGTTTGGCCGCGAGTCCGATGGTGAGCCAGACACTCAACCGCGTCAACGATGCCGACCTCATACGCGAGGCGCAGCGCGGTTCCCGCGTGGCCTTCGAGGAATTGGTGCGTCAATACGATCAGGCGGTGCTTCGCCTGGCGTTGCATCTGACCGGCTCGGAAGCCGAGGCGCAGGACATCTACCAGGAAGCGTTTCTCAAGGCCTATCGCCATCTCGGCAATTTCCGCTTCGAATGTTCTTTTTACACGTGGATGTACCGGATCGTGACCAATCTGTGTCTCGATCACTTGCGTAAGAAAAAAACGCGGCGCGAAGATTCGCCGGTCGTCACCGATTCGAGCGGAGAAGAGCACAGCCTGCTCGACCAGGTTGCCGACGACCGCTCCGGTGCGAATCCGGAACGAGATCTGATGCGTCGCGAGTTGGGAAGCAAGATCAATCAGGCATTGACGCACCTCACTCCCCGCGAGCGCATGGTGTTTGAGTTGAAGCACTATCAAGGACTCAAGCTGCGCACGATCGGCGAGATGCTGAACACGACGGAAGAGACCGCCAAGAACACGCTGTTTCGCGCCACGCAAAAGCTGCGCGGAACGCTGGCGGAGATGAGATAGCGATGTCGGAACGGTTCCCCGCACGGGAATGGGTAAGGACGGTAAGTTTGTGACGACGACAGTAATGGAATTGGAAACCGAAACGAAGCATCCTTCGACTGCAGAATTGGGCGCAGGCTCGCGCAATTCTTCGGCTCACGATGCGCGGAGTACTGTGGATTCGGAATGTCTGGAGCACCGCAACGCTGAGTTTGCGGCGATGCTGAAAGTTTTAGTTGAGTTCTGAGGTTTTGTCGAAAGCCGGCACATGCTAGCCGGAAGTTTTTAGGTGGCAATTATGAACTGTGAATGGACGCGGGCGAATGCAGCCCTATATGTTTACGACGAACTGAAGGACGACGAGCGCTACGAGCTCGAGCGGCATGTGGAGCGCTGCTCCGGGTGCCGGACCGAGCTCGATGCGGTGCGCGGGTTTCGGCTGACAATGTCCGGCCATCCGCTGCCCGAGCCGTCGCCCAATCTGCTGGCCAGCTCACGCATGCGGCTCTCTGAGGCGCTTGAGTCTGAGGAGCCGAATCGCGGCTGGCACCGCTTCACCTTCGACTTTGCCGGCTGGCTGCAGTCGATGAGGTTTGCTCCTGCGCTCACCGCCGCGCTGCTGCTGATAGGGTTCGCCGGAGGCGTGCTCACCACATATCAGGTGGCGGTTCAGCGTCAAGTCGCGGAAACAGCGAAGAACGTTCCGGTACCGGCCGTCGATTCGGCTTCTATTACCGGCATTCGCGGTATCACTCAGCAGCCAGGCAGCAACAAGGTCGATATTCAGTACGACAAGGTCTTCACCGATCACGTGGAAGGATCGATCGACGATCCGAAGATTCAGCAGCTTCTTCTCTTCGCCGCACGTAACAACATCAATTCCGGCGTACAGCTCGATTCCATCGATCTTTTAACCAAGTCTCCAGATGACAGCCGTGTGCGCGAGGCCCTGATCTTTGCGCTGCACTACGACCGTAATCCTGGAGTGCGTCTGAAGGCGCTTGATGGTCTGCGCGGCTACGTTAAGGACGATGCCAAGGTTCGCGATGCGGTGCTTGAGGCGCTGTTGCAGGACTCGAATCCCGGCGTGCGTACACAGGCGATTTCGCTGCTCGAATCTGTGAAGAACGACAGCAGCGTGCGTCAGGCGCTCACCGCATTGGCGCAGCAAGATAAGGACAAGTACATCCAGGAAGAATCGCGGCGCGTGCTGGCGAATCTTCCGGATTTCGAGTAAGAGGGTTTCGGTAAGGACGCCGCATTTTGCGGCACTAAAGCAAGAAAGCTGTAAATGCTCTGGACAAGACGCGCATAGAAAACGTTGAGGAAGCACTGAATTGAGTATTGTGAAACCATTTGCCCTTTCGATTTGCATGCTGGCGCTCGCCGCATCGGGCGTAGCCCAGACGGAAGGCTCTACTAAGGTCTATCGCGACGGCAGTTGTTGGGTGGAAGAGACCAGCGGAACGCTGCCGGTCGCGCGTCTTGTGAAAGTCCGCACCAATGCCGGAAGCGTGCGTGTAACCGGCGGCTCGCAATCAAATATTACTTACACCATTCGCAAACGCGTGAGCGCATCCTCTGAGGATGGCGCGCGCCGCATGTTCGAAGGGCTGCGCGTGATTGCCAACCACCAGGGCGAGTCTGCGTATTTTGGCGGCGAAGGCGGAGATCACTGGCATCGCGGCTCAGTCGATTTCAACATCACCGCGCCTCAGTCCGTGGAAGCGATTTACGCGAAGACTGATGGCGGCGATCTGCAATTCACTCATCTGCATGGGCGAGTGGATGCCGAGTCTGGTGGCGGCCGGGTGAACCTCGACGACATCGGTGGCAATGTCAACGCGCGCACCGGCGGTGGAGGCATCGACGTCGGCACCGTAAGCGGCGATTTGGATATCCGTACCGGCGGAGGCCGCGTGAGCATTGGCACCGTCGGCGGCAGGCTCATTGCCAGCACTGGAGGCGAATCGGTTCACGTTGAGAATGTGAAGCGCGACGCTCGCATTGAAACCGGCGGTGGCAACATCTCGGTGCAGAATGTCGGCGGCGACCTGCGCGGCTCAACCGGCGGAGGCAACATCGAAATCGGCAGCGTTGCCGGACTCATGGACGTCGAGACCGGCGGGGGAAGCATTCGCCTCACCGGCGGAGGAACTGGTCCAATCAAGGCGCAGACCGGCAGCGGCAGCATTCATTGCTTTAAGGTCGTGCATAGCGTTCGCGCCGAGACAGGCGCCGGGGGAATCACCGCTGAGTTCATGACCATGAACGGAAAATTCAGCGATTCGACGCTCGACACCGGCGTTGGTGACATCGTGGTGTATCTTCCGTCTGACTTGAAGGTCAGCATTCACGCCAGCATTGACGTTGCCACCAGCAAAGACGCGATTCACAGCGATTTGCCGGGTATCAGGATCACGTCAGAGAGCGAAGGGTATGGGCCGGGAGAAATGTCGGCAGAGGGCAATCTGAACGGCGGTGGCCCAACTTTGAAATTGCACACGTCAACCGGCAAGATTCAGTTCATCGCGCTGAAAAAGTAGTTTTATGAAATTGAGGCCTCATATGAAGCGCAAATGCATTGCAGCAGCGGGAGCGATCGTCCTGATGGGACTGCCGCTCGCCGGACAAAGGGTTGAACGAGCGCGCCGAGCCGCCGCGCCGGCGGTCGCCGAATTTGAATCGTCCGGGCATTCCTATCTTGGCGTCGGCGTGACCGATATCGGCAGCGACCGTGTTCAAGCTTTGAAACTCAAAGACGATCGCGGAGTAGAGATCACGCAGATCGATCAGGAAGCTCCGGCCGGTAAAGCCGGCCTCAAAGAGCACGACGTAATCCTCACCTTCAATGGCACGCCGGTCGAGAGCATGGAGCAATTCAAGCGGCTGATGCGTGAAACTCCTCCTGGCCGCACCGTCTCGCTTGACGTCATGCGCGACGGCCAGCAGCAGAATTTCAAAGTCCAGCTTGCCGACCGCAAGAAATTCGAGTCCTCAGTTTTTGTGCGTCCCGACAACGATTTTGCTTTTGTGGCCCCGGCAATCCCGCCCATGCCCGCGATGCCGGCAATGCCCGCCTTTCCTCGTTGGAACGAGCAAACACTCATCCGGGTGCGTTCCAATTCGGGAGCGACGCTGGAGAGCCTTTCGCCTCAGCTAGGCGACTATTTCGGCGTCAAGAATGGCGAAGGAATGCTGGTGAGGTCCGTACAAAAGGGCAGTCCGGCGGAGCAGGGTGGCCTGCGCGCGGGCGATGTGGTTGTCCGCGTAGGCGACCAGAAGATCACCGACAACTCCGATTGGCGCGAAGCGCTGCGCAATAACAAAGACGGCAAAGTTTCCGTCGTGATCATGCGCGACCGCAAGGAGCAGACGCTATCGATCGCTGTCTCTCCACGCAGGGGCGCAGACAGTTCCGCGCTCATGCAGAACAATTGTCCAGATGGCGATGCGGAACAGGAAGTAGAGCTTGGATTCTTACCGGATGCTGAGCTCAGCATAGAGAATGCGCTTGATCTCTCCGGCAACGCTTTCAACGACCCGGAAGTGCAACAAAGCATCAGGAAGGCGATGGAGCAACTGCATCGCGAACTCATCGACCAGAATGGCAAGGTTAAACAGAACCTGAACCGGTCATTGAAGATTGCGTCGGCACAGATGAAGGTCCAAGGCGAGGAGCTGCAGAAAGCTATGCGCGAGGTGAGCCGCAACCTGGAAAAGGTACGCGTCACCTTCGGTGATGATATGCAGTAAGGCCACTCGGCTCGCACATCACCCTGCCGTCCGCGGCAGGGTTTCTATTTTTGAGTTCCTAATTGGACACACGACCGTCGATGCAAATATGGTGATGAGAGGAAGTGCGAGCGTCTTCCCCGGAGGGACTTCTCTGCTGCGTCACGTGGTTTTTCTTTGTTGCCTTCTCGCCTCGGCGAATGCTCTGCCGCAAGCGTCTGGATCTAAGCCACGCCACCGAGCCATGCCGGGAGGCGAGCGTAGTGTGAAGGGCTGCATCGCGCACGACGCGAGCGGCGACTTTTTCCTGGTTCCACAGCGCGGGGCCAAAGTGCCGCTGGCTGCGTCGAGCGATGTCGCCGCCCACGCCAATCAACAAGTGAGAGTCCATGGATCGTTTATCGATGCTGAGCACCCGGACGCCGATCCTCCCGACGGCCAGGCCGATAACAAGAAACATATTGTTCGGGAGTTTAGGGTAGTAAAGGTCGATGTTTTGAGCGCCACCTGTCCCGTCTCCGCCTCAAGAAAAAAGTAGCAACTCCCCCTGCAAGACTTACCGCGAACTAGCACGAAGGGAACTGCGGGTTAGGTTCTTCGCCCGATTGAGTACGCCCACCCGTCCGTTAGACTCGGGGCATGATTGCGGACATGGCTCGTCTGGTGCTGGGCTTAATTGTGGCGCTCTTCCACAGGCCCATAGCCGGCTACATTATGGAGCGCGAGCACGCCCTCGACAGCTACTTCCGCCGCCGCGGTGTCAACTTCCCTGAGCCGCCCAACGAGGCTACGATGCACAACATCTACTTTTGCCTCGGGCTTTTCATCTCGCTGTTCTCAATCGCAAAGATCTGGCTGACGCTGTAGTTCGCGGGAAAAGTTCTCAGTTTTAAGTTGTCAGTCGTGAAGTCTGGATTCAGCATTCCCGCGCGCCTCCACCCAACTGCTAACTGATAACTTATTACTGAAAACTGCTGTGCCCGAAAAGCCAAAGAACATCTCGCCCGAGGAACTTGAGCAGGCCGTAGCAGGCCTGAATCAGGAACTCGTCTCGCTGGCCAACGGAACGGCGCAACGGATCGACTGCACCCCGGAGAACATTGAGCAGGGACTGGCGAAGCTGGTGCTCAGCCTTATCGAGCTGCTGCGCAAGCTGCTCGAACGCCAGGCCATTCGCCGCATGGAAGGCGGCACGGTGGACGATGACAAGATCGAGGAGATGGGACTGGCGCTGATGAGGCTCGAGCAGAAAATCCGCGAGCTGGCCGAGCAGTTCAATCTCCGTCCTGAAGATCTGAATATGGATCTCGGCCCGTTGGGCACGTTATGGAAAGAAGAGTAGCGCGTAACGAAGTTGCTAAGATTTAGATGGAGTAAGCAGTTTCGCAAACGCTGCCAGCCAATCTCGCTGTTCGGCCGTTTCCGGAACAGGAACGCCGCGTGATGCGCTTAGTTGTTCAAAGGCCGAACCTGGAGACAAACCTTTCGAAACTAGAAGACTTGCCGCGACAAGCCCGCTACGCCCAATTCCCTGGCGGCAATGAATCACGACCTTTTTGCCTTGGGAGATTTTCTTGTCGATTCTGTCAACAAGCTTGAGAAGGCCCTCCGCCGAAGTTGGTACGCTCCGGTCGACAATCGGGAAGGATACAAATTCAAGACCTGCATGGCGAGCCTGCTGCGCCTCTAAGCTGAGTTGTAATTCGTTTTCTTCGACGGGCGTTAGCAGGGATACGATAACGTCAATTCCAGCCTGTCGCCATGCCGACATCTCATCGCTAAGCCAATCGCTGCCGCGCGGGCGCGAGGCAACGGCTGACTTTCCCGGGGACATGCCATCGAGCCAATAAGGTTTTGTCATAGCCGTGCGGCAGTTCTTCAGACAATCTCTCTCGGCAGGAGATTGATGTCAACCTTTCGCCAAAGCAAAATCATGAGGCGATGATGACCATCCATAAC
>JAFAUE010000273.1 GCA_019243475.1 Acidobacteriota bacterium
TTGCGTAAGCCACAGAGTTTTCGTTTCAAATCTCGCGAATAGTTTCTTCTGTACCACCCGCATGCTTTCGGACTCGGAAGAGCTCCAAACAGTGGGTAGTGGGCTAAATTAGCCCAGTACCAAACAGTGCGTTCCTAGAGGCAGGAAGGCGTAGCTGGACTTTCCAAGGCTTTACCGGCTTGTATCCGTGTTCCATCCCGACAGGAAACGTGCAAATTCCTCACGCTGCGCCGGTGTACTTTTCAGAGATTATTTCCCGGATGCGGGCGCGTCTGATCAGATGAGACTCCGATTAGCCGCGAAACGTCACCCCAATGTACACACCAACCAAAGAGGCAACAAGCAGCACTATGCCCCCCATGATGAGCTTGACGATTTCTGCTGCAGTAAGTTTTGTGGGCGTCCGTTTCTTCATAGGCCTTTTGTTCCGATGAGCAGCAGCGACTCGTCCTCCGCGGTCGCGGTCATGCCTTGTCCTCGAAGAACGCTAGTCCCAGACTCCTGAGGGGATGGATCCTCCCAAGATGCTCGTGAGGGCGTGTTACACACACGCCTCACGAAACGAACATAGCTCGCTAGAAGTGGAAACCTACCTGCGCCGTCAACGCACGTGGGGTTACGTAGTGCGTGCCGCTAAAGGTCGAGAAAAAATTGTAAAGGGCGACCTTGTTAGTCAAATTTACTGCAGTGAACTGCACGCTCCACTTATAGCGATCGCCGCGAAAGATGTTGTCCTCTCCAACGCTGAGGTCAAACAAGCTTCGGGGTGCGATTCGCTGTGGGTTGTGATCGTCGTTTTCTGAGTTCGGACGCGGAATCGATACAAGAGTGGACCCAAGACCAGCGGCGTCACACGCTGCCAGTGCGGTCGCAGTTGGACCTGAAACCGCCGGCTTGCCATCGCAGGTAAGACCAGCCTGGAACTCCTGGTCAGCCGTCAGCGGCAGTGTGGTGATGTTATTCACCAGAGCCACTTGATTGGATCCAACCGCTGCAATTCCGCCGGGTAGAGGAGTCGAAGCGGTGCAGGTGGCGGTCGGGGCGAAGCAAGGAATGGAACCAGCGACTAAGCCGCTGTCATATCGCCAGTTGAACCCGAACCATGGACCTGCTTTCCCAATCTGATACTGAAGGTGCATGGTTTCATTGTAGTGTTCGTCGTGGTCGATGCGGAATACACCCGGCGCAGGAAGGAATGGCACGCCACCGACTTGCAGCGGGAAAAAACGAGCAGCCACGCTCGACATAACGACCAGCGCGCTAAAGCCGTGCCAATTCGGGACGCTCGCTCGCAGCGACCATCCGGGAATTTTCGAATTGTGCCATTCGATGGGGAACGCAACTGGTGTGGCGGCGACTACGCCGAAGTCATACGCTCCATGTGTGTACTTCCACACATAGTCTCCGCTTACCACGAAGTACTTCCCAAAAGCCTGCTGCAAGCCGGCATGGAATTCATTGCGCTTGCCGGGAACGATGGGACTCTCCGTGCAAGGAATATTGGGAGGTGGTACCAGAAGGGAGATGGTCGCGTTGCTGCAGCCTACACTCGAGATGATTAAATTCTCATTGAATGGCGATTCCAGTGTTCTCGCATAAGAAGCGCGCAGCACCGTGTTGGTCGCCTTCACGTTGTAAGCGATGCCAAGCCGAGGCTCTGCCTGTCGCCCGCTAGTGAGGCCGTTGTACAGGTCTCCACGAACTCCCAAATTGAGCGACCAATTTCCCTTCGTAATCGCGTCCTGGATGTAGAGAGCGGTTTCCTTCACGTCGGTGTGGCCGCTAAATCTGAATGGCCTGCCGCCTGCTGTCAAATCCGATTGAAGCAGCGTTGCGCAAGGCTGGACCGTTGTCGGATCGACTGAGGCGTCTGAGCACGGGACGGAGCTGCCAGTGGAATTTGTTGTGAGAAACAGTCCGACGAATGCCGGATCCACGGTAGCGAGATTGTCGTCTTCGTCAAGAAATGTGTGCTGATAAATAACACCCGCTTTGATGTTGTGAATACCCTTTGCGTAAGAGATGTCTGCACGGAGGCCGGCATTTGTGAGTTTCCGCTGTTGCGCGATGGTTTGGGACTGCAGATCGGGAGCAAAGTCCGCGAAGGGATCGGCGCTGGGGTAGTAGTGATACACGTCGCGACGCACGAAACCTGCAAATGTGGAGACCGTATTGTTTCCAATCAGGTGCGTCCATGTAGGCGCGATGTTGAAAGTATCGATTTTCGAACGCTGATCCGTTGGTCCCATTAATGGCGCCGCTGTCGTGGGGTCGATCGCTTGTCCAACAGCGTTGCAACTGTATCGGGCATTGCAGGTGTGCAATTGCTGGTCGAAGGTGTTCGGATTTTGAAACCATGAGCGCGAATACCCAAAGTTGAAGTGAATCGAATCCCTATTCGAGAGTTGCGTATCGAGGCGATCAAACAAGTTCTCTTCGTTTCCTTTGTCGTGGAGTACCGTAAATTCCGGGCCATCAAGGAATCTGCCGCTGTTGAGTCCATCGAGGGAAATGTAGTTCCCGACTTTTTGTCCGCCATAAGCTAGGTCGAAGCCGCCAGTCGAGGTACCAAAACTCCCATAGGAGCTGTAGATGGTTCCGTGAGGTTCCTTAACTCCCAGGCCTGACCGGGTCGTCACATTGATTACGACGCTGGTTTTACCTCCATATTCCGCCGGTGGGGCGCCATCAATCACTTCCAGTGATTGAACGGAATTGAGAGGGATTTGATTGGAAAAGATCTTGCTCTGCTGATCCGTGATCGGCTGGCCATCGACCGAGAAAGAATTCTCCGCGTGATCGCCGAATCCGTGAAAAAGGCCATTCGAATCTGCGGCTATCCCAGGGGACGCCAGCGTTACCAGAGAGCTCACAGATGATGAGGAACTCTCGAGAGGCATCTTGTTGAATAACGAGCGATCCACATCGGTGTGGTAAGTGGGCTCATTTTCCAGCAGGTCGGCGGCGTTGCTTTCCACGGTCACCGTCTGCACCGCCGACGGGAGTTGCAGGCTCAGCTTGAGCGATACCGGGACGACCGATCGAACGTCGATATCCTGGACAAAGGAAGCAAACCCTTTGGCACTGACAGTAAGGTGATAGGGATTGAAGGGAACATTTGAAATGGTGAAGTTTCCCGACGCGTCTGTGGTAGCACTGCCCGAGAATTGGCTGACTGGATTGTGAATCTCCACAACAGCTCCCGGAACCACTGCGCCGGTTT
>JAFAUE010000382.1 GCA_019243475.1 Acidobacteriota bacterium
GATGGGGAGAATTGTGTCGAAGGTGCTTCCTACCGACCGCGCCATGTATTCGGTGCAGATCACCGGCCGGTTGGATTCTTTCAGCCAGCGCACCTGGCGGCGAAAGCTCTCAGGCCAGCTGTAGTTGTGGAAGCTGACTATGTCTGACTCGCGCAACTGAATCTGCTGCAGCTCGGGAAGCTTGCTGCCGTCTTTGTCCTGTTCGACTCCCCAAATGGGACTGGTAAGGGGCTGCGTCGCTCCCGCTTCTCTTGCCCACTCGAACGCCTGCGGCAACAAGGCAGTAACCAAGACGATCCGGTCGCTGTGCTTGAGTTCCGTTTTGGGATAATTAAAGGTGTTGTCCGCGCCGGGTTCATTCCAAACGTCCCAGGCTAAAATCCGGTTGTCATTGGCGAACGCCTTTACCACTCCCTGAACGTACGCTTTCAGGCGCGGATACTGCGTACGATCCGCCAAGGCTTTGGCTCCCGGGCTCTGCACCCAGCCGGAATTGTGGATTCCCGGAATGGGAGGATGCTGCGGTCCGAGGCGCGGCTCGGGATCCCAGCAGGAATCGAAGAGAACGAAAATCGTCTTGATATAGTGCCGCGCCGCGATCGTCAGGTATTGGTCGATGCGCCGTTGGAAGCCGGGCGCGTCCTGCTGCCAAAGCAGGTCATGAAGGAAGACGCGCATCACATTCATGCCCATGGCTTCGGCCCAGCCAAGTTCGCGGTCGATCTCGGCTGGATCGAAGGTCGCCTCCTGCCACATCTCCAGTTCGTTGATGGCTGACTGGGGAATGAAGTTCCCGCCGACCATCCAAGGCTGCTGCGCATACCAGGATTGAGCTTTGGCTTCACTCCAGCGAAGAGGCTGAGCGAACATTGAAGTGGCGCTGGCGATAGAGGCAAGCAGAACGAAAACGAACTTTTTCAGCATGAAGGTGCCGTGACTCCAAATGAGTTATTGGCAGAGAAGAATATTAGCTGAGTGCATCCCAGTCGCTCCGCTCAAATTCGCGAACCATCTGGATTGCGCTCTCTTGATACTCCGCATCGTTAGCTATTTCAGCGATAACGGCATCAATCTCCTGCTCGCGCAGAATCCGGGGGGCGACGGGTTATCCATCCCGAGACTCCTCCCCGTGTGGCCCTCCCCCAGGGAGGGGTGGTAATGGAATCGTTAAAGGCGTCGCTGCGCGATGCTTTTGACCGTGAACCTGGCGCGACATTCACCGTTGTTCTGTCAGAGCGCTAAGCGTGGCGCGCAAGTCTTTCATCAGCAGCATCAGGTGGAGTTCAAAACCAGGGCAGATCTCAAATCCGTACTTTCGGTAAAACCTTGCAGCTTCGGCGTCAATGGCGTGAACCAAGACAGTACGGCCGCCAATGATCTCCGCCCCCGCATAGGCCCGTTGCAACGCGTCTTTCAGCAACCCAGAGCCAAGCCCTTGGCCCTGCACTGCCTTGTCAACGGCCAGCCGCGCGAGCAGCACAATTGGAATTGGTTCTGGGGCCGACTTGCTTGCCCGAGCAGTGGCTTCTTTTTTTGAGATGCTACCTGGAGCAAGAGAGTAATAGCCGACCACCTGGAGATCACGATGCACGACGTAGGTTCGCGTGTCGCCGCTGGCCTGGTTCATGCGGGCAAAGCGCTTCAGCCAATCTGTGAGGGAAACGTGCTTGCCGCAATCAAACTGGCTGACGTCGTGATCGGAGGTCAGCAGTTCGACCGCATATAGGGGCGGCTTTGTTTGCGATTCGTTCAATTAGCGTTCAAGAACCGACTTCTGCGCGAACAGTTTTTGTAACGAAGGAATGACCTTTGCAGGGCGGTCGAGCGCCTCAGCGAAACGAGCAAACTGGCTAGGAGCGAGCTCGAAGTGTTTTTGGTCAGCCAGAGCCATTTCCGCGGCAGTACATGCGCTTTGCACAATGAAGCGGGTCACCTTCTCGCCTCTTTTCTCCGCTCCGAGCCGAATCAGGCGCTCCTCATCCGCCGATGCGCGGAAATTGATCCGCTGCGATCTCGCTGTCGAATGTTTCTTAACCGCCGTTGCCATGGCAGACTCCTATGTACGTACAATGTGCGTACATGAATAGATGCTAGCGCAGCGGTTTTCAGTTGTCAATTTCTCTGTGCCATCGCTGTGCGATGCGAGCCGAGTCGCCATGCGCTGACCCGACTTTTCCCGTACTTCCAACGTGGTGCTTTCGTGCTCGCTTGCGATTTACGCAAGTCGCTGAATCGGAATGGGTTGCCAGAAAATTCGGCGGCGATTGCCCTGAAACTCTGGATCGCATAATTGGGTTCAAACCTCGAGCCAGTCAATCCTTTAATCGCCTTATTCGTTTCGGGGTTTCGGTCGAATCCGAGCTGTGTCCTAAAACGGGCCATAAGTCTTTTCCGCTGTGTGGGTGCTGCAGCGAGCCCAAGACTTCTCTGCTGCCTTGCTGCATTTGGGTGGTTGCGTATCGCGCAGAAACCGCACAGGTCAAAAACTGCGCAAGACAGGATAATTAACGTGATCCGCTGCGAATGCCAAACAGCCGCGAATGTCTTCCGGCTCGAGGAAAGAATAGTCCTTTAGAATCTGGGCTTCTGACACGCCGGAGGCGAGCATGTCGAGCACATCCTTAACGCGCAGGTGGCGTATGCAAGGACGTCCGCCGCACTGTTCGGGGTCGAAAGTGATACGGTCGGCATAGTTCACGCCACGACTTTAACTTCTTTTTAGCTAGTTGGAAAGCCGCCGCGAAGTGGGACTCCATTTGCAAGGCACGACTTCGGGCTCGCGGCTACCGCCGTCGCTTCTGACGCTGCTATACTTTTCGTTTGTTCTCATGCGGATGCGGGTCATCTGCTCGGGCAAATCCTGTTCTCTGAGGTAGTTCTATGTCCGGCCATTCCAAATGGGCCACGATTAAGCACAAAAAGGGCGCGCTCGACGCCAAGCGCGGCAAGATCTTCACGCGTTTGATCAAGGAAATAACCATGGCCGCCAAGGCGGGCGGCGGCGATGCCGAAGGCAATCCGCGCCTGCGCACGGCCGTTGCTGCGGCCAAGGCGGAAAACATGCCCGCCGACAACATCAAGCGCGCTATCCAGCGCGGAACCGGCGAACTTCCCGGCGCGACCTACGAAGAGATCATGTTCGAAGGATACGGCCCAGGCGGCGTGGCTTTGTTGGTGGACGTGACTACGGACAACCGCAATCGCACCGTGAGTGAGATCCGGCATGCGTTCAGCAAGAATGGCGGGAACCTCGGCGAGAGCGGCTCGGTTGCCTGGATGTTTCACAAGAAGGGATACATCGTCGTTCCCAAATCGGGAGCTAAGGAAGACGATCTCATGGCCCTGGTGCTGGAGAACGGCGGCGACGATCTGCGCGACGACGGTAACGATTGGGAGATCGTCACTGATCCTGCGGCTTTTGAGAGCGTGCTGAATGCGGTGAAGGGCGCCAGGCTGGAGACCTCGGTCGCGGAGATCTCCATGATTCCGCAGAACTACATCAAGCTGGAGGGCCAGGCGGCCAATACGATGATTCGCCTCCTGGAGGCGCTCGAAGACCACGACGACGTGCAGCACGTATATTCGAACTTCGACGTCGATACCAAGCAGCTCGAAGAGGTCGCCGGGTAAAGAGCCTCTCGCATAGACTCAAAGGCAGCGCTGCCGCGTCCTTATACGTCTCAAAATCCAGAGTTTCGACGAGGGAGGAGAGTCTTGAATACCCCAACCAGGAGAGCTTTAGTGCCCGCCGTCGCAGCGTTGCTGCTGTTCGCCAATGCCTGCGGCAATAAACAGAACGCGAGCAACAACGAACCCGCTCCGGCTGCTACATCCAGTCCCGGACAGGCCGGTCAAACCGCAAGCGCAGGTCAAACCCCCAATAGCAGTGCCGCGTCCGGTCCCGAATTGAAACAGCGTGCAGCGACCCAGCCCGGCCCAACCACGATTCCCGCCAACACTGTGATCACTGTCCGCACCGGACAAGCGCTGAGCTCGAAAACCAGTCAGCCCGGCGAGACATTCACTGCAACCGTTGCTCAGCCCGTCGACGTGGGCGGAGCCGTGGTGATTCCTGATGGGGCAAAAGCAACGGGCACGGTTGTGGCCGTTCATCCGCTCGGCCGTTTTAAAGGCGGAGCGATGTTGCAGGTGAAGTTGACTTCGGTTGAAATCAACGGTCAGAACGTGCCCGTGGACAGCTCATCGGTGGCGCGGACGGAAAAAGGTAAAGGCAAGCGCTCAGCGACATTGATCGGCGGCGGCGCGGGATTAGGCGCCATTATCGGCGGAGTCGCAGGTGGAGGTAAGGGCGCTCTCATCGGCGCACTTGCTGGTGGCGGCGCCGGCACCGCAGGGACCGCGTTTACCGGCAACAAGGACATTCAGATTCCCGCGGAGTACGCACTCAGCTTCAAACTACTGAAGCCGGTTGAAGTCAGAAAGTAAGACGCATTCTCTGTAGAGACGCGGCTGCCCGCGTCTCTACAGATCCATCCTCACCAACTTCATTCTTCGACGCCCCAGTCAATTAATCCGCGAGCGTCATGGTCATGTTGTCCACATACACCTGATACGGTGTGCTGCTTCCGTCGAGGTCGAGCTGGAAGGCGTTGGTCAGTTCCAGTCCGTTGCCCGTGTATAGCGCTTGGTGCGTGATGTTCACCGGATAGGTAACGCCATCCACCGTGATCGAATCGTGGAATATCTGCGTGCCCGAGGCGTGGTACATCGCGGTGATGTGGTGCCAGGTGTTGGTTGAAAAGCGTGTGAGGGCGACCCCTGTGGGCTCCCATGCTTTCGTCGTGTAGTTGAAAACTCTCCAGGAGTTGCTGGCGTAATCTGCCTGCCAGGCATAGTTGTAGGTGTAGCCGTTCGAATTCTGCTGGCACTCGAATTCGATCGCCTGCGGAGCATTCGCATCCTGAGACGGGATGTACATGTCGAATTCGTATTTCAGATAGCTCACGGGATTCGGGAGCGTCGGATGCTCGATGAAGTAGTACCCGCCCGAGTAAGCCGGACCGCCATTGATCCAAAAGTTTGCCGAACTGCCGCTGAGGCTGGGCGCAACCACTGCCTGGGTAACGTTGTAGCTCGGACCTTGCCCCGTACCGCCATCGTTGCCGCAACCGCCGCACGTCTGCCATCCCTGCATGTTCTGGATATTGCCGATGACCGTCGCTCCAGCTGGCGGCACAGGCACGTTCCCGGTGGGGGTGGTGGGTGTCGTTGGCGTAGTTGGGGTAGTGGGCGTAGTAGGCGTCGTCGGGGTTGTCGGCGTAGTCGGCGTCGTGTTGCCAGTAGTGGATGACGTCGAAGAATTCGATGTATTGGTGGCTACCGCATTAGTACTGCTGGTTTTCGTAAGGGCGTTGCTGCCGCCGCATCCGGTAACCGCTAGAGCCAAAATTGAGAGACTTGCAATGGCATAGAACCCTTTCAGATTCAAATGCATTCGGGGAACCTTTCCGCCAGTGGGGGGCCGGCAGTCAGGCCAAATTAGGGGAGCATCTACTCTGGATATATCGAGGGAGAGTACTAGGTGGTTTAGAGAATTTCACTTAGAACGAAAGCAGTAACCCTAGGCTAGGACGGCGGAGGCCGGAAGGGACGGTGCGCGGGCCTAAACTCCGATGGCGACCAGCTTCTTTTCTGGTAGCGCAAATGTGCTCTCGGCAGTGGCCGGGCAGAGGCTGTAATACCCGCAATGGTTGCAGTGGAAGCCCGGAGTGGGAGCGAAATTCCCCGCGCTGATTCCGGAGGCACATTCGAGCACGGTGGAGTGAACCTTGTCTTCGTTGATGCGCTTGGTTTCGGCGAGACTCTGATCCTCAAGGTTGTAGAAAGCGAGCCGCTCGACATTGAGTTTTTCCAGGCGGGCCGCCATACCGTACAGGCCGAGCTGAACGCTGCGCCCCGCATCGGCATCGCTCCTGGGAGCACCGGTCTTGTAGTCGAGCACCAGGACGCCGCCCTCTGGGAGACGGTCGATGCGATCGATGCGCCCGCGGATCATCACGTCTTCTATTGCGAATCGGAACGACTTCTCCGTAGCCAGCACGTTGGGCTGCGGTTCCAGTTGCCGCAGACGAACGAATTGGCGTAACTGCTCGGAGCCCTGGCGCTGATAAAGCCTGCGCTGGAGATCCTCGTCGATCTTCGCCAGCTCGAACTCGCGCAAAAATATCTGCACTGTTTCGTCAGCGGAGCGCACAACACCTTTCATCGCCGCCTCGTAGAAGTCGCGCAGCGCCGAATGCATCGCAGCGCCGTACTGCAGGGCCGCTGAGGGCTGTTCCGGCAAACGCCAGCGGTATTGCAGCGCGAACTTCAGCGGACATATCGAATAGGTCTCGATTGCCGAGGCGCTCAATTCGATCTCTCGCCTTCCCCGCGTCGCCGCTACCGAGATCCAGTGCGGCAGGACATTGTCGTGTTCACTCCTCTGTGTGGAATGTGGAGCCCGCACGCGAAGCACACTCTTGAGGCTGGCGTCTTCGACAACCTCACGCAGATATCCGTATGGAATCTCTTGTGTAGTCTTGCCGCCGCGAAGTTTGCCGTATAGCGAGAGCGTGTCCCGCGCGCGCGTCATCGCGACATAAAACAACCTGCGCTCTTCTTCTTTGTGAATCTGCTCGTCGCTGTTGTCGGTGACAGAGGCGGCGGGCGCAAGTTCCCGAGGAAATTCGAAAAGCGTTTCTTTGAAGCTGGTTGGAAACGACTGCGTGACAACCCGCAGCACAAAGACGTTCCTGAATTCCAGCCCTTTGGCGGCATGAACGGTAAGCAACTTGACTGAGTCACGCTGTTCAGATTCCGGACTCTCGGTTCCGTTGTGGAACTCGTCTTCGGGGCGCTCAGGTGGACGAAGCGCCAGCGTTCCGCCTCCCTCACGATAGAGATCGAGGAACTCGAGAAATTCCGGTAAAAGCCCGCTGGCGGCGATGCGCTTCTCCCGCCACGATGCAGCGAAACCATTAAAGCGCGTCAGCTCGATCGAGGTTTGCTCGATTCCGAGAGCGTGAGCCGCGGCATGAATCACCGTGACCAAATCGGCTTTGGTCACCTGGTGCTTCTCGGCGAAGGTTTGTAGATGCCGCAGCAGATCGGCTCCGCCTCTCACTTGCTCGAAAACCGTAACGGCATGAGTGCCGCGCTCTGCACTGGAGAGCTTGGGGTACAGATCGTCTGCGTCCAGGCTTGAGTCACCACGCAGCGCCAGGCGGAATAATGCAACGTCGTCTTTTGGCGATAGCGAGCAGCGCAGCAATGCGAGCAAGTCGCGAATCGTGTCCGTTTC
>JAFAUE010000387.1 GCA_019243475.1 Acidobacteriota bacterium
ACGCTCTTGAGGTGAGTCTCCAAAGCGCGGGCGCGATAGTTCGCATCGAGCTTGGAACGAAATGTCTTGTTTTTCTGTAGAACGTCCAAAACATTTCGCAACATTTCGAGACAAACCGTGTACTCAGCGGCGACCACTGTCGCGCTCCGCGGGTAGAAACTCATGCAGGTCATTTCGCCGAAGAGGTCGCCGGCCTGGAGCTTGGCTACGGGATGGTCGTACTCGAGGTCAACCGGCGCGTCGATCTGAATGTACTTGCGCACGGTATTCTCTTCTTCGCGCTGGTGTTCCTTTCGCGGCTTCAACTTGCTGGCCAGCTTGCTCAGAAATCCTTTGTCAGATCCCTCCGTATCGACATGTGCGCGAGGCGTGGAGATGAAGATATCGACGCTGCCGCCGAGAATGAAAAACGCCGTCGAGCCATAATCTCCCTCTCGGCAGATGACCTCCCCTTTCTTGAACTCCCGCCGGACGACGGCGCCTTTATTAAGTTCGAGGAACGTGCCTGAGACACCTTTGAAGACTTCCAGCTCCAGCAGCTCTTGCGGCGAGACTGACTTCCCCTCCAGTTCGAGATGCTGTCCGACTACTTTCTTGTTGGTGAGCGCACCTGTGGGGCAGGAGACCATGCACTCGCCGCACGAGACACAGGAAGAGCTGCCCATGGGCTCGTCTGTGTCAAACGAAATGGCAGCCGCGTAGCCCTTCCCCTGCCGGGCGATCACGAAGTTGTGGCGAATCTCCGAACATCCGCGGACGCAGCGATCGCACAAGATGCACGCAGAGTGGTCCACCATGATGCTCAGCGAGGATTCATCCTTCTCGTGCGCGGGAGTGAGTCGGCGGGCGAAGCGCGGCGTTGCTATTTCATAGCGTTTGGCCAGACTCTCGAGCTCGCAGTCGCCGGAATGCTGCTGGCGTGCGCAGGGCGAGGGGTGGTCGGCCATAAGCAGCTCGACCAACGTCTTGCGCGCAGCCTGCACGCCCTCGGAGTTGGTTTTGACCACCATGTTGTTTTCCGCTTCGCGGATGCACGCCGCGGTGTACACTCTCGCGCCCACGTCGACTACGCATAGGCGGCAAACGCCAACCGGGGTTTCGTTTTGCTGATGGCAGAGTGTCGGAATGGGAATGCCGCGCATGCGCGCTGCATCAAAGATGGTGGTGCCGGCAGGGACCACGACTTTCTTGTCATCGATCGTGAGCGAAATGTCGTTTACCGCGGGGACCCAGGAGGTTCTGCTCATGCTGTGCCTCCCAGAGGACATACGCCTGCGGGGCAGCGCTTTCCCACAACATGGGCGTCAACCTCTTCGCGAAAGTGCTGCAGTACCGACTGAATCGGCGCCGGCACGATCTGCCCCAAGCCACAGATTGACGTCAACTTCAGTGCATGCGAAAGCTCGTTGAGCAGCTGCAGGTCGCCGGCATTTTGCTTCCCTCTTGTCCACGAGGTCAGCATGTCCACCAGCTTCTGCGACCCAACACGGCAAGGCACGCACTTGCCGCAAGACTCATTGCGATAAAACTTCACGGAATTCAAAGCCATGTCGAGCATGCAGGCATCGTTCGAGCACACCACGACAGCGCCCGAACCCACCATCGAATTCACCGGCGGCTTCGACATCACGTCCCAATCGAGGGGCAGATTCAGCATCGATGCAGGCAGATACCCCGAGGACGGCCCCGAAGGCGCAAAGGCCTTGATCGATTTGCCGGGTGGCGCGCCGCCGGCCAAGCCGTTAATCAATTCTTCGTACGTGATCCCCATGGGCACTTCAAAGACTCCAGGATTCCGCACGTCTCCACTGATCCCTACGAACTTGATGCCGGGCGAACCTGGCCGACCATAATTCTTGAACCAATCCGCTCCGCGCGCCAGGATCACGGTGGCGAGAGCGAAGGTCTCAACATTATTAAGCGCGGTTGGCTTGTGCCACAGACCCTGCTGCACGGGAAATGGAGGCTTATTCCGCGGCTCGGAACGCTTCCCTTCGATGGCTTCGATGAGCGCTGTCTCCTCTCCGCAAATGTATCCGCCTGGGCTAACGAAGATAGAAAGATCAAACTGGAAGTCGCCGCCCAAAATATTCTTGCCCAGCAAGCCTGCGTTGTAACAGGAGTCGATCTCATCCTGGCACGAATCCTTGGGATGTTCGTATTCATGCCTTATATACAGAATTCCCGATCTGGCACCCGTAACCAGTCCCGCCATGATCATTCCCTCGATCAGCAGATGCGGCAGGTGCTGCATGATGAACCGGTCTTTGATCGTCCCCGGCTCGCTCTCGTCGGCGTTGCAAACGACATATTTCTCGTCCCCGGCGCAGTTGCGCACCATCTCCCATTTGTTTCCGGTGGGGAATCCCGCGCCGCCCATTCCGCGCAGACCGCTGGCTTTGAGTTGAGCGATAACCGACGCGTGGTCCCGCGTCTGCACAAAATTCCGAAGCACTCCGTACTTCTCTTTGCCTACGTAGGGATCGCACTGCAGCGGTTGATGAAGGCGCTCCGGCCGGGTATGCGGCAGGTGCTGTCCGTCGAGCGCGCGAAACACCAACTCCGCGGAGCGATCGGCGTTGATATTGTCGTAAATCTGCTCTTCAGTTTTGGTAGAGATCAGGACGGCAGGCGCGCTGTCGCAACGGCCGAGGCAGGAGATCTCGCGTACGCTGCAGTCGGATGTCTTACGCGCTTTCAGGAGGTTCTCCAGTTGCGTCTTCAACTCTCCCGCGCCGCGCAGATGGCAGGACATGTCGGTACAGACTCGAACATCAACCCGAGCTGGAGGGTGAAGATGAAAGTGGGGATAAAAGCTGGCAATGGTATGTACTTCGCGCACGTGCATACCGCGCGCCTCTGCAATCGACTCCAGCTTATCGGTCGGAAGATAGCCGAACTCTCTCTGCACCGCTTTGAGGTCTTCGAAGATGCCGTCAGTATTGTGAGCCGGGGGGGACGGCTGCACTAACGAAGTGCCGGGATTTGCCACAAAGGACCTTTGCTCCCCCGCAGAACTCTGCTTCGTGCAAGCGACAAATTTTGCCTGGCGGGAGTCAGACGCGGACTATAACAAAGTGCTGGAATACCGTAAAGCTAAACCGATGCATGATGCTCTCGCGCCGACCCATTCTCCTCAATTGATTTCCACCAGCAGTCAGCGTATAAGGTCACACACCCTCAAATTCGCTCACTGAGTTTGCCATCCCAAAATGAGCCAACGGCTGTGTTGTGCGCGACTAAAATCCACTGCTGTTTTTCTGGCATCATGCCTTGCCATCGCGCAATCCGTGCGTGGGCAAACGCACAATACCCGCTCATTTCTACAACCGGTCTCGGCTGCCGAGAATCGCTACGAAGGCGCAGGTTCTTGTAGCGCGACTGCCTGCCACGGCTCGGTACGGGCTTTAACGCAGACCAAGGTCCTGCAAAACGAGTACAGCACCTGGGTGCTTCAGGACAAACACGCTCGCGCCTGGAACGTGCTGAATAATCAGGTTTCCCAGCGCATTGCCAAGATTCTCGGCCCGGCTAGCCTCGGCGCGGCCGACGCCGCACATGCGCCCAAATGCCTTGCCTGCCACGCCTTGTACGCGCCTCAAGATCAGAAGGCCCGCGACTTCGATCTCAGCGATGGAGTGAGCTGCGAGAGCTGTCACGGACCTTCGTCCCAGTGGCTGGGTCCGCACACCGCGCGCGATTGGCCGCACGAGAAGTCCGTGGCCATGGGGATGTATGACACGAAGAATTTGCAGCTGCGAGCCGAAAAGTGTTTGACCTGTCACCTCGGAACTGCCGAGAAGTATGTCGATCACGAAATGATTGCCGCGGGGCACCCGGATTTGCTCTTTGAGCTAGATTCCTTCCAAGCGGTTGAGCCGGTGCACTGGATAGAGAAAGTGCCCGGACATCCTGATCAGCCGGATAAGGACCCGCTGCTCGGGGTACGTCAATGGAGCGTAGGACAGGCCGTGCAGCTTCGCGAAAGCATGAATCGTCTGATCCGGCGCGCCAGGGGTACAGAGGGGAAAAAAGGTCTGGTGTGGCCGGAGTACGGTGAGCTTGACTGCTTCGCTTGCCATCACAGCCTTGTCGCCACCGAAGAAAGCTGGCGCCTGCGCAGCGCTACGGAAGACCCGCGCGGCGGCCGCGGCTACTACCAGAAGCGTCGTGCCGGCGATCCCCCGTATAACCTCTCCCGCGTCGTGGTTTTCCAACACATGGCCAACGAAGTTGATGGCTCAACTGCGAAACAGCTACAGGAAACCATGAGCAAGCTGGCTGCGCTGGTTGGCTCTCTGCAGCCGGATCGCGAGCAGATCGAGCAGCTTGCCACTGAGGCAGGAGACCTCTCGGCGAAGCTGGCAAACGAGATGCGCGGCGCGAACTTCGACCGCGAGCGCGCCGGACGAGTGATGCGCGCCATCTCCGGCGACGCCGACTACATCTCCGATCAGGGAGAGCGCAGCGCGGAGCAAGCTGCCATGGCTCTTGATTCCTTGTACATCGCTTATTCCAAAGCCGGCGGAAGCGGTACCAGCGAAGTGCGCCCGGCTATTAACGCCCTGCTGCAGCAGCTCGACAATCCTTCGGCTTACAACGCCCCAAAATTCGCGGCGGCATTAAAGAGAGTCAACGCCGCTCTGCGGTGACGCCTGCGCAGCAGAGGACCGGTTTTCAACATTCGTCCTCCGCTGACACTTGTCGCGGGTTGGCGCATAATCATCGCCATGTTTGCTCGTCTCGTCGGTACGACGCTGCTCCTGTTTCTGGCATGTGCGGCCTATTCGCAGGTTCGGGAAAAAGACACTCCCGACACGCGCGAGCAAAAGGTTCGCGATCTGCTTGAGAAGTTCAACCAGGCCTATCAGCAGAAGGATATGGAATCGCTTGCCCTGTATGTTTCTCCTGAGCTGACTGGCTTCGCTGGAGGCAGAGCGTTCTTGAGCTGGCAGGATTACCGGGACACGTTTCTCTCGCGCATTTTTTCCCGCAATATGCCGCCGTCAACTTGGGAGATAGAGAAGATCGTCACCAGTCCGGACATGGCATGGGCTTATACAAAAACTAACTACAAAGCCCGGCGGCAGGGGCAGCCGGTGGAAGCTGATCTCTATCAAGTCTTCGTGCTGCAAAAACTGGCGCCGCAAAAGGCGGCAATTGCAAAACCAGCCGCGCCTGCTGCCAGCGACTGGAAGATCGTACTGATCGACTACACCTTTCATGCTGAACCCTTGAATCAGCCACAGCAGCCAGGCACACAGCAGCCAAACAATCCTGGAACTCAGCCGCAGCCGGCACAGCCTCATCCATGACAGAAGCTTCCACGCCCCTGATGCGGCAATACGCCGCCATTAAGAAGCAGCACCCGAATGCTCTTCTGTTTTTCCGCCTCGGAGACTTCTACGAGCTCTTCTTTGACGACGCCATCACCGCCTCGCGCGAGCTTCAAATCACCTTGACCTCGCGCAATAAAGAGAAAGACGTCGCGGTGCCGATGTGCGGAGTGCCCTACCATGCCGCCGAGGGATATTTATCCAAGCTGCTGCGCAAGGGATTTCGTGTGGCCATCTGCGAGCAGATGGAAAATCCCAAATTAACCAAGACAATTGTCCGACGCGAAGTCACTCGCGTGCTGACGCCCGGCACGGCGGCAGATGCCAGCCTCGCGTCAGAAGAAAACAATTTTCTCGCGGCCATTGCCGAAATCGGCGACCGTTGCGGACTGGCAGCCCTCGATCTCTCGACCGGCGAATTCCGGGCCACTGAATTCGCAAGTCATGACCGAGTGCGCTTGCAGGAAGAGCTGGGCCACATGCGGCCGCGCGAGGTCTTATATCCTGCAGCGCTTCCTCTCTTTGCAGCCGCCGAAGCGGATGGTTCTCCTGTTTCCCGCAAGATGTTCACGGAGACTCCAGTCGAGGACTGGGCGTTCTCCCCGGACTATGCGATTCCCCTTTTGGAAAGCCAGTTCGGAGTGCTTTCTCTTGAGGGCTTCGGACTGGCCACGCGCCCAGCCGCGGCAACTGCAGCGGGTGCGATTCTGCATTACGTTCGCAGCACACAGCGCGGCACGCTGGAGCATGTGGACCGCATCGGCTTCTACGACCGCCAGGACTGCCTGGTACTGGATGCCGTGACCGTGCGAAACCTGGAACTCGTCGAGCCGCTCTTCTCCGGCACCGGAGCGGAGGTCACGCTTTTCCGCACGCTGGACGCGACCCTCACACCTATGGGAAAACGGCTGCTGCGCTCCTGGCTGCTGCGTCCCTCGATCGATTTGGCGGAGATAAATGCTCGCCAAGATGCCGTCGCTGTGGGGCTCCGAGAGACTATTGGCCGTGAAGAGCTGCGCCGCAAGCTGGAAGGCGTTCTCGATTTGGAACGGCTGCTCAGCCGGGTGACGCTGGAAACTGCTAATCCCCGTGACCTTCTCGCCCTGGCGGCGTCGTTTTCCTATTTGCCGGACGTGAAGGCAGGGCTGGGACAGTTGAGCGCCGCACGCCTGCAGCAGCTCGATGCCAGTGTCGATCCGCTTGACGATCTGCGGCAACGCATCGACGCAACCATTGTCGCCGAACCTCCGCTCTCCTTCAGTGACGGCGGAGTGATCCGCTCGGGTGTTGACGCGGAACTGGACGAACTTCGCGATTTGAGCCGGAACAGCAAGCAATACATTGCGCAGATCGAGGAACGCGAGCGGCAGCGGACCGGCATCAATTCACTCAAGATTAAGTTCAACTCTGTTTTCGGCTATTACCTAGAAGTCACCAAACCAAACCTGCATCTGGTGCCGACCGACTTCGAGCGCAAGCAAACCCTGGTGAATGCGGAGCGCTTCACCACTCCAGAACTCAAACAATACGAAGCGCGGGTCCTCGAGGCCGAGGAGAAGATCGTTGAAATCGAACGGCGCCTGTTTTTCGAACTGAGGACAACCATAGCGGCAGAGGCTCGCCGCATTCGCCAAACATCCCTCGCGCTCGCGGAAACCGACGTTCTTCTTGCCCTGGCTCACATCGCTGCCGAACGAGGGTATACACGGCCTGCTCTCGACGCCTCCGGAGTCATGGAGTTGGTCGAGGCGCGCCATCCGGTCGTTGAACAGCAGGTGATGACCGGCTCGGAGCGCTTCGTTCCCAACGATTTGCTGCTCGATCCCGATTCGGAGCTGATACTTCTTCTCACCGGCCCCAATATGGGCGGCAAGTCCACTTACCTGCGGCAAACAGCGTTGATCGTGATCATGGCGCAGATGGGTTCTTACGTTCCCGCGCGCGCCGCCCGAATCGGGCTTGTGGACCGAATTTTTACCCGCATCGGCGCCAGCGACAACCTCGCCCGCGGCCGCTCCACATTCATGGTGGAGATGACGGAAACCGCAGCCATCCTCAATACCGCCACCGCTCGCTCTCTGGTTTTGCTGGACGAGATGGGAAGAGGCACCGCCACCTATGATGGGCTGGCACTGGCATGGGCGACCGTCGAGTACTTGCACTCGGCCACGCGTGCCAAAACGCTCTTTGCGACGCACTATCACGAGCTCACCGCCCTGGCCGAAGATCTACCGCTGGTAAAGAACTATCGAGTTTCAATTAAGGAAACTCCAGCGGGCATTGTCTTTCTGCGCAAAGTTGAACCCGGAGCCGCGGACAAGAGCTACGGCATCGAAGTGGCGAAATTGGCAGGACTGCCCGCAGAAGTTATTCGGCGCGCTCGCGAAGTACTGCGCCAGCATGAGCAGCAGAATCCGCGTTTGGACAAACCACAACGGCGCGAAGCGGAAGACTCTGTGCAGCTTGCCATCTTTACTCCCCTGTCGCAGCAGATCGTGGACCGGTTGAAGGAAATAGATGTAAACCGGCTCACACCGCTCGAGGCGCTCACGCTACTGGACCAATTAAAGAAACAAATCGAATAGTTTCGGGATGACGTACTCGCAAATTTGCGCAGCGAAGACCGAGAAAGTCTCGATAAAATGTACAGTCTATGAATTCCGTGATCGTCAAAAATCCGGCAATACTGAGTGGCGAGCCGATCTTTCGCGGCACGCGTGTGCCTTTCAAAGCCCTCATCGACTACCTCGAAGGCGGCGACACTCTGGACCATTTTCTCGAACAGTACCCCACAGTAAGCAGAGAAATCGCAATCGCAGCTATCGAAGAGGCACGTAGCAGCCTCATATCCCAAATTGAATGAAGGTTTTGATTGATGCTCTTTGCGTTGAGGCCCTTCGCTCGCTTCAACCGGCAACACTAGTCGAAGTCGGCTGACTCTTATCCTCCGGCGATGCTTTACACTCGACTGACCACATGAAAGCCGCCTCTCTTCCTCTCCGGCATCGCGTTGGACAATTGATCATCATGGGCCTGGAAGGGCCCGAGACTCCGCCGGCCACGTTGCGCCTGCTGACCAGCATGCATCCCGCGGGAGTGATTCTTTTTGCGCGCAACATTCAGTCGCCGCACCAGTGCGCTCAGTTGCTGCGAATCTGCCAGACGGCGGTGAAAGCACCGCTTTTTCGCTGTGTGGATCTTGAGGGTGGCACGGTTGACCGCCTGCGCAACATCATCGCTCCAGCGCCTTCGGTTGCGGAGATCGTGCGCACCGGGTCGGACAAGCTATTCGAGCGGCACGGGCGCATCATTGGAGAAGAAGTCCGCGCACTGGGTTTCAACGTGGATTTCGCTCCGGTCTTCGATCTGGATTTGCCCGAATCGCGCAGCGTGCTGACCTCCAGGACGGTTTCCGATGATCCCCGGCAAGTCATACGATATGCGCGCAAGTTCCTAAAGGGTTTGAACTCTGCCGGCGTATTGGGTTGCGGTAAGCACTTTCCCGGATTGGGAGGCGCCAACCTCGACACTCACAAAGAGCTGCCGGCCATTCAACGAAATTGGGAGCAGATGTGGTCGGAGGACTTGGTTCCATATCGGGAACTGCGCAAGGTTGTCCCCTTTGTGATGGTAGCGCATGCCAGCTATCCGTTAGCCATGAAGGAAGATAAGGGGCGGCCGTCTTCCCTATCCCGGCGCTGGATCGTCGATGTCCTTAAGAAGAAGATTGGATATCTCGGTCTCGTCATCTCCGACGATCTCGAGATGGGAGGCGTTCTTGCTGCGGCCTCGATGGAAGAGGCTGCAATCGAGACCATCCGTGCCGGAGCGGACATGTTTCTCGTCTGCCAGAAAGAAGAGTTCGTCTGGCGGTCGTACGAGGCAGTACTTCAAGAAGCCGAGCGGGACCGGAAGTTTGGAGATCTTGTCACGCGAGCTGCGGACCGGGTATTGCGCTTGAAATCTTCAAACAAAGCATTGAAGCAAACCATGGCCAGAGAACCGAGCGCGGAAGATGTCGAGAAGCTTTCGACGCGCGTGCGCGACTTCGGCGAAGAGGTCCGCCGCGAGGCTGCTACCAGCCGCCTATGATCGTTGCCGGGGTGATGAGCGGCACATCGGCAGATGGCATCGACGTTGCCCTGACACGGATCTCCGGCCGCGGCGAAAGACTGCGAATTAATCTGCTCGCGCACGAACATTTTGCCTACCCGAAGCCGGTGCGCACTGCCGTGCTCGCGGCGATGAACGCGACGTCAACCAGCGTGGCCGATCTCGCCCGTTTGAATTCGCTCCTGGGAGAGCTCTACGCCGATGCAGTTGAACGGGTACGCACCTTGCACGGAATTGCGATTGAACTGGTAGGCTGCCACGGCCAAACGCTTTACCATCAGGGGGCAGCAATTCCCTTCCTGGGACGCCGAATTGCCACAACATGGCAGACGGGAGAAGCTTCCATCCTTGCTGCGCGCCTGCAAGTCCCTGTTGTCTCTGACTTTCGTCCGGCAGACATGGCAGCCGGAGGGTGCGGCGCGCCGCTGGTTCCTTTGCTCGACGTGGCGTATTACAGTCATCCCAAGAAGCTGCGCGTCCTGCAGAACCTCGGCGGCATTGCCAATCTCACCATCGTTCCCGCAGGTGCCACTCTCGACCAAATGGAGGGAGTCATTGCCTTCGATACCGGACCCGGGAATATGGTGATCGACGCCTGTGCGCAGCAGCTCCTGGGCAAGTCCTATGACCAGAATGGGAACGTAGCCGCGCGAGGCAACGTACTCAAGTCGGCTCTAAACATAGCGCTGCGGAACCCATTCTTCCGCCGCAAGCCACCCAAGACCGCAGGACGCGAGGAGTTTGGGCGTGAATTCGTCGCCGAGTTCCTGCGCTGGTGCGGCCCGAGCGCCACGACTCCCGACGTTCTTGCCACGGCTACGGCCTTGACCGCCGCTTCGATCGGCAATGCTCTGCACGCCCAACTCCCTCGGCAAAAAAAGAGCCTGCGTCTCAAGCACAATGAGGGAGAGTACATCGTCAGCGGAGGCGGTGTGAGCAACCGCACGCTTATGAGCATGATTGCCGAACACGTAGCGCCGCTCGGTCTGAGCGTGCTTAGCTCCGACCAACTGGGACTGCCCAGCCAGGCCAAGGAAGCGGTCGCATTCGCTCTGCTTGCCTATCGCACCTGGCATCGCCAGCCCGGAAACGTGCCATCGGCAACGGGCGCCAACCGTCCTGCCGTTCTCGGGAAGGTGTCGTATCCATGAAGAGGCTGCTGTACATGTCTCTTGTCGTCGTGGTTGGCGGAGCTTTGTCCGCCTGTTCCCGCTCGCATCCTTATCCGCAGACGATTACTGTCATCACCGATCCAAGCCCGGCGAACCTCGATCCTCGTGTGGGCACAGACGCATCCTCCGAACGCATCGACGAGCTGATCTTCGATTCATTGGTGCGGAAAGACGAACACTTGGACCTGCGTCCCTGGGTGGCAGCGCGCTGGGAAACGCCCGATCCCCGAACCTACGTTTTCCATCTTCATCCCGGGATTCGTTTCCACGATGGCAGGCCGCTCACCGCGCGAGACGTCAAGTGGACTATCGACTCGATGTCCAACGGCACCGTCATTAGCTCGAAAGCGGCCACAACCAGCTACCAGCATATCGACAGCATTGAAGCTCGCGACGACCAGACGGTGGTCTTTCACATGAAAGAGCCCGATTCGGGACTGCTTTGGAACCTTTCTGACGCTGCCATGGGCATCGTTCCGTACGGCAGTGACAAGAGCTTCAACCTGCATCCCATCGGAAGCGGCCCATTCAAGCTGGTAAGAAACGAGCAGGACAACGAGGTCCTGCTCGAACGCAACGACGACTATTGGACAGAAAAGCCCAAAGTGGAACGTGTGCGCTTCGCTATCGTGCCTGACGCCACCACCCGCGCGCTGGAGCTGCGCAAAGGCAGCGCCGACATCGAGATCAACTCCATTACTGCCGACACCGTGCGCTCGCTGCGGGCCGAACCGACGCTCGTCATCGAGCAGGCGCCGGGAACCTCGGTGCAGTACCTCGGATTCAATCTGCGCGATCCTGTGCTCAGTGACATCCGCGTGCGCCAGGCGCTCGCCTATGCCGTCGATATCAATCCGATCATCCACTATCTCTGGCGGGACACGGTTCGGCCCGCCGACAGCGTACTGCCACAACAGCATTGGGCATATGACGCCGAACTCCGTCCCTATCCCCACGATCCGCAGCGGGCGCGAGAGTTGCTGGCGGAAGCCGGATATTCCACCGCTCCCGGCCACAGAATCCACCTGGTGATGAAGACCTCCACCGAAGAGGCGAGCCGGCTGATCGCCGTGATCCTGCAGCAGCAATTCCGCGAAGTCGGAGTGGATCTCGAAATTCGTACTTTCGAATTCGCGACCTTTTATTCCGACGTGGTGCGCGGCGCCTACCAGATGTACACGCTGCGCTGGGTAGGAGGATCGAACCAGGACCCGGAGATCTTCGAATACATCTTCGACTCGAAGAGTTTCGCACCCCGGCGAGCCAATCGCAGTTACTACAGCAATCCGCAGGTGGATGTCTGGATCGAACAGGCGCGCAGCGAACTCGATCAGAACCGGCGCAAAGAGCTGTATGCCAGGATCCAGCAGCAGGTGCTGCGCGACCTTCCGTCGCTCAATCTTTTCTCGCTCGATAACGTGATCGTGCACACCCGCCGCGTGCGCAACGTAAGCAATGACCTCACGGGTAACTTCGATTTCCTGCGCCAGGCGGAAATCACCCAATGAGTCAGAACCGTTCCCGGTAGGGAACGGGTGAGCTCTGCCGGTCTCTACACGTGGCTAATTTGGTTTTCAATCACGAAATCACGAAATCACAAAATTCCCTCTGGTTTATCCTAACAGGTGCAAATTCTCTTCATAGGCGACGTCTTTGGCAGCCCGGGGCGCAAGATCGTCCGCGACCATGTGCATCATCTGGTCGAGACCAACCAAGTCGAACTGCTGATTATCAACGTCGAAAACGCAGCCGGCGGATTTGGCGTGACTCCCGCCATCTGCGAGGAGTTTTTCTCGCTCGGCGCCGACGTTCTCACCACGGGAAATCACGTGTGGGACAAAAAAGAAATCAACGATTACCTGCTCGGCGGAATGAAGAACGGAAGCTCGGCGCGTCGCGTGCTGCGTCCTGCAAACTATCCCGCCACGGCGCCGGGCAGTGGGCATTACGAAGGCGTCACGCGCAGCGGAGTTCCGTACGCGGTGATCAACCTCCAGGGACGCGTCTTCATGGTGCAGAACGATTGTCCCTTCCGCACCGCCGACCGCCTGCTCGAACAAACCAAAGCCAAGGTCATCCTCGTGGATGTACACGCGGAAGCCACTTCCGAAAAAGTGGCCATGGGCTGGTACCTTGATGGACGCGTGACCGCCGTCCTGGGAACGCACACGCACATTCCCACCGCCGACACCCGCGTTCTCCCGCAAGGCACGGCTTATCAGACAGACATCGGCATGAGCGGCCCCTATGACAGCGTGATCGGCGTAGAAAAAGAGCAGGTAATTGCGCGCTTTCTCACCAGCATGCCGGGCCGCTTTGAAGCGGCGCGCGGCGATGTTCGCCTAAGCGGCGTGCTCATCGCCTGCGATCCCAAAACAGGAAAAGCCAGCGCCATCTCGCGCATCAGCCTGGGACAATAGCGCCGCGGAGCACTAAAGCTCGCGGAAATTGATGAGCCTGATGCCGCGCCGGTTCAGCAGCTCGCGAGTTTCCGCCGAAGTCAGCAGTGCAAGTTCGACCGCGCGCGACTGTTTCAGGCTCGTAGTCGCGTTGGCCAGATCGGTATCGTTGTAGCCGGGATGAGTCACAAGCTCCCACGTGCCTTCCGGCATCGCTTCGATCAGCTTGTGCAGCAGCTCGCGGTCCAGCAGCCCGGTGACGGCGATTCCGATTGTGCCGTCAGTCGTCTTCATTCCGTGTCGGCGGACCACCTCCACAAACTTCGGTTGCAGCGCGCGCAACAGTGTTACTTGAGCGCTGCGATTCCAGGAGCGTGGGCTTGAGAATTTGTGCGTGGCCGCCACTGCCCAGCCTGGCTCGAAGGGATTGCGTACGGCAGAGATTCCATGCTCGCGAGCAGCTTTCAACACGGCGCGCGTCACGGCCGGCAAGATATGCGAATGCATGTGGCAATCGACATGTGACAGGCTGAGTCCCATGGATTGCAGGCGTTCGATTTGCGCTCCGGCCTCTGCATGCGCGTCTTTTTCTTTCAGCCTGCCTGCGGCGGCGGCAATGGCAAGCTGCGTGATATTTGGACGGAAGCGTACGCCGTTCCCGTTTCGGGATCCGATCAGCGATTCGACATTTGCTGCTGGAGAAAGGGGAATCCCGTCGACCAGCACCACGTGACAACCGGTCGCAAGTCCAGGAAACTCGGCCAGTAACGACTTTACCTCCGCGACTGCATGCTCATTGGCCATCACTGTGGCCGAAGTTACGATGCCCGAACGGTGAGATTCAACGATGGCGCGATTCACGCCGGAGGTCATGCCGAAATCGTCGGCGTTCACGATGAGGCGAGGCATAGAGGAGTAAGCAATAGGCTATAGGCAATAAGCAATAGGCCAAAAGCAAAAAGACAATCCGGTCTAGCCTATCGCTTATTGCCTATTGCTTATTGCCAATTGCTTGTCGCTTATTGCTTATTGCTTTTATATTGCCTCCCCAAAAACTTCGGCCTCCGCCGAAACGGAGGCCGAGTGGGGGAGGGCGTCAACTTGCTATGAGTTCACAGCCGCCGGCTCTTGTGTTTTCGGCGCGCTCTCACTTTCGCCCAAATAAAACTTGATCTTGTCGATGAGTGCAGGAAAGAGATCTTCCTTGGCTAAGCAGGCATTTACATCTTTGCCGCCGTCCACAGGCCCATAGCCGGTCACAATAATTACCGGTGTATTCGGGCTCTTCTGGCGAATCTTGTGCGCCAGCTCGACGCCGTTCATGCCTTCCATGCGGAAATCGGTGACCAGAATGTCGAAATCCTGTTCATCGAATTTCTCCAGAGCCTCTTTAGCGCTGTATGCGCTCACAGCTTTGTAGCCCTGCATCTCCAGGATTTCGCAGCTTAGACGCGCCAGCACCTCATGGTCGTCCACAAACAGGATGGCTTTCATTCCCATGCACCTTCCTCGAACGAGATTTCCTGCTTAAAGGCCGACGTCCTAATGAAGCCACAAAGACTGGATGGCAGACAAATCCAAGAAAGCAAACTTCCAGAGCGGTTAGTTGCCGAAGGAGAGCAGAAGGATGCCTTGGCCATCGGCGCTTGAGCAATCCGTGTTGCCGCAGACCTAACTGATACCAGCCCGGGTGCTTATCGCGTTGCTACCGCCACTTGGCTTGCCTGTGCTACCGTCAAATACGCGAAGAAGTTGCGAGCGACAAGGGCGGTTAGCTCAGCTGGTTAGAGCGCCTGCCTTACAAGCAGGAGGTCGCAGGTTCGAGTCCTGCACTGCCCACCACCCCAAGCTCTGGCTCTATTTGCCCAGGATCAGCTGAACACACCCTCTTTACGGAAGTCCTTCAGCGCCTCATCTGTATTCAGGAAGCCGAAAACGTATCGCTGAATCGCGTCCTGCAATTCGTCGGAGTTGATGTTGCATCCGGCTGGAAGCTCCGGCGGATAGACTTCAATCTTTCGCTCGCGCGAATCGGAAGCCATCAGCAGCTTGGCGTGCGCGGTTATCTTCTCTTCTCTGCCATTCACGGTAAGGACGAAGTTGACCCGCATGACCATCACGTTCTCGGAACCTTGGTCCGAGAGCCGTATGTCCCCTTGGAATCCTTTAATGCGGTAGCGAATCATTTCCCGTTTCTAGGTCCTATTCTACCCAGCGCGCCTGATTCTCGCGGCCGCAATGGTTTCCTGTACCCTGTCACCTGTTCCCTCTCCCGTCGTTACCTTCGTAACAACTCTGGACCCCGCTATTACATAACTATTACACAGCCCCTATGCCCGGATTGGTATGTTCAAAGATGCGCATGTGGCGCGCAAACCATTATGAGCACGACCATCTCTCCGAGCACTCTTACCCCCAACCCCGTCACGCAGGTTTATTCGGCCAAGCGCGGCAAGCTGAATTGGTTTACTTGCTCCGTGATGGCGATTTTCCACCTGGGCGCCATCGCAGCTCTGTTCATGTTCAGCTGGAAGGCGCTGCTGGTGGCCGCGATTCTCTGGTATTTCTCGCTGAGCTGCGGCATCGGCATGGGATATCACCGGCTGCTGACGCACCGCGGATACAAAGTCCCAAAATGGGTCGAGTACCTTTTGACCATTTGCGCCACGCTCGCTCTTGAAGGCGGACCGATCTTCTGGGTGGGCACGCACCGCATTCATCATCAGACCAGCGATCGCGAAGGCGATCCACACAGCCCCCGCGACGGCGGCTGGTGGGCGCACATGGGCTGGATCCTCTCCGGCGAGGTCCTGCACCATGGGAATCCCGAATTGGAACGCTACACCCCGGACCTTCGCCGCGACAAATTCCACACCTGGCTGAGCAAGTGGCACTGGGTTCCCTTGACCGTATCGGGCATTCTTCTCCTGGCCTTCGGCGGATGGAGCTATGTGATGTGGTGCATCTTCTTCCGCGTGACCGTGGGATTGCACGCGACGTGGCTGGTCAATTCCGCCACCCACATGTGGGGCAGCCGCCGCTTCATTACCAAGGACGATTCGACCAACAACTGGTGGGTGGCGATGGTCACCTTCGGCGAAGGCTGACATAACAATCACCACGCGCATCCGGTTTCGGCCCGCCATGGA
>JAFAUE010000326.1 GCA_019243475.1 Acidobacteriota bacterium
GACATATTAGTGTTAACCTATTAGCATATTTGTGCATGGCTCGAACCACATTGGTGCTTGAAGATGGCTTGTTTCGGCAGATCAAGAAAAAAGCTACCGCGGAGGGTCGGACTTTCCAGGCAGTAGCCAGTGATTTGCTGCGGCAAGGCCTTGCAAAATCCAAAAAAGAACCCTACCGCCTGAAGCTGCAGGGCTGGAAGGCGGAGTTGCAACCTGGGGTTGATATTTGCGACCGCAACACCCTCTTTGACATTCTCGATCGGGAATGATCGCCCTCGATACAAACGTCTTGGTGTATGCGGAGATGAACGAGAGCCAATATCATCGCCGCGCGCGCCAAATCCTCACTGAGCTGGCTGAAGGTGCGGTTTCCTGGAGTATTCCATGGCCGTGCATTTATGAGACTCTGCGTGTGGTCACACACCCGCGAGTGTTTCGAGTTCCCCTGTCAACGGAAGTCGCAATGCAAGACATTCAGCGCATCCTTGCCTCGCCATCTTTGAACCTTCTTTCAGAAACTGATCTGCATGCGGCGATTCTTCAGAGGGTGGTGAGGGAATCGGCCGCCAAAGGCAATCTGATGCACGACGCCCATATTGCCACTCTCTGTTTTGAACATGGAGTGGCCGAATTAATAACCGGCGATCGGGACTTTGCGCGCTTTCCAGGACTGCGAACAATTAACCCGTTCCTTTCCTGAGTCTCTAGAGGTAGCCGGCATTTCAGCAACACAGTTTCGGCACTTTTTGCGGCACGCCAACTCCTGCTATTTTTTTTTGTTTAGCTTGTGTACCATGGTATATTGGTACATACATACCATGGTTAAAGATTCGTACATCGTTGAACGCGTGCAGACCGGCGTTCGCATGGAAAAACGTCTGCTTAAGGTCCTGAAGGCATTTGCCGAGTATCACGACCTCACTCTGGGCGATTTGCTCGAGGGAATTGTGCTGCATGCCTTCGACGGCAAGTGTCCGTTCCGGGCCGAATCGCTGGCGCAAATCCGCGACTTGAAGAAGTTCTACGGCCTCGATCTCGATTCAGGCGCGAGCCACAAGCTGACGGAAACCGGTCAGGGCAAACGGCGGCAAAAGGAGAAACTGTCATGAGCATGCAGGCTACTTCACTCACGCTGCTGCGCTGGGTGCTGGGAGTGGTGGTGATCTGGCAGTCGGTGCAATTCATCATTTCCACGAACTCGGCGCACGCGATATCCCGCATGGGCTTGCCGCATGTAACGATTCCGATTTTGGGCGGCGCGGAGATCTTCGCGGCAGTTCTTTTCCTTCTGCCGAAGTTCAGCCGTCTTGGGGGCTATCTATTGCTCTTTGTTTTTGCGTTCGCGATCGTGCTGCACGTACTCCACCGAGAGTTCGGAGTTGGGCCGTTGGTGGTGTATGCCGCCGCGGCGTTCGCCTGCGCTTCGAGCAAAGCTTAGGAACGAATATGAGTGACGACGATTTTGTTACTGCTTTTGAAAGCTGCACGCTCAGCCATGCCGAGTTCCATCATGCCGACCATGTGCGCTTGGGCTTTCTCTACCTGCGCCGCTTCTCCGCAGTCGAGGCCATGCGCCGGTTCTCCGAGGGATTGAGAGCGTTCGCGTCGGACAACGGCAAGCCGGAGCGCTATCACGAGACCATCACCTGGGCATTTCTGCTGCTGATCCATGAGCGCCTGGCACGAAGTCTTCTCGCCACGGGAGCATATCCGGAATGGGAAAGTTTCGCCGCCGCCAATCCGGACTTGTTGAATTGGAAGGACAGCGTGCTGAAGCACTATTACTCCGAGGCGACACTGGCTTCCGAGCTGGCGCGAAAGACATTTGTGTTTCCCGACCGAACGCGTGAAACAGCTTTTCACCACGGAGGCACGCAGAGCACGGAGGGCTGACAGGTAGAGAGTCGGATTATGCTCCGCCCCCTCCGATCTGCGGCTTAGCGGTAATCTCGAAGATGCTTACCGCCGGAAGACCGGCCTTCGCTAAAATTCTTTGATGTTTTCTCGACTGCTGTTCCTCTTCGCCATCCTGCTTGCTTCTTCGTTTTCTTTTGCGCAGGGGGTTGCGCTTACCTTCGACGATCTGCCGCTTAATGGGGAGCTGCCGCCCGGGGTCACGCGCCTACAGATCGCCGCGGGGGCAATCGATGTCCTACGGCGGCACCACGTGCCCCAGGTGTTTGGGTTCGTGAATGCCAAGAAGCTCGAGGGCAATCCCGACGGCGCCGAGGCGCTAAAGGCATGGGTCGCCGGGGGAGAACGCGTTGGCAGTCACACGTACTCGCACATTGACCTGCATCAGACTGCGCCGGACGTCTTTCAGCGTGAGATCGCTCAGGATGAGCCGGTGTTGGAACTGCTCTCGCCGAAGGACGACTGGCACTGGTTCCGGTATCCGTTTTTGCGCGAGGGAGACACGCTGGAGAAGCGCCGTGCCGTGCGCGCCTATCTGACCGAGCATGGATACAAGGTCGCGCAAGTCACGCTCGACTATGAAGACTACCTTTGGAACACCGCGTACGCGCATTGCGCAGCGAAGAATGACGCACGCTCGATCGAGTGGCTCACTACCAGCTACATGAGCGTCGCGTCCGAGTACATCGACGGCAATCGGGAAATGGCGAAGATGGTCTTCGGCCACGACATCAACCACGTGCTGCTCCTACACCTGGGAGCGTTCAGCAGCACGATCCTGCCGCAGGTGCTGGATCTTTTGCAGCAGAAGGGCTTGCATCTGATCACGCTGGAAGAGGCGGAGCGCGATCCTGCCTACCAGCCCGATCCGGATTCGGTGTCGTCCCGTTTCGGTGGTTCTATTTTGGAACAGTGGATGGACGTGAAGAAGCTGACCTATCCGAAACTCACGCCGAAGCCGTACAAGCAGTTGGCTGACATCTGCAAACCATAGGCAATAAGCAATAGGCAATAAGCAAATAGGCAATACGCAATAGGCAATAAGCAAGAGGCAATACGCAATAGGCAATACGCAATAGGCGATAGGCAATAGGCAATAAGCAAACCGCTTCGACGAAAGTCTCCAGTGAGCTATGCATTCGACCGCGATCGCACAGGCGACTCCTTCGCGCGTTCTGCGCGTTCTCGCTTACAGCGCGATTTACGTACTGTGGGGCGCGTCGTTTCTCGGCATTCGAGTGGTGGTTGCTTCTATGCCACCGCTGCTCGCCGCGGGATTCCGTTTTCTAGTTGCCGGTTTAGCGCTGTTTCTCTGGGCGCTCGCTCGAAAAGTACCCTTTCCCAAAATCGATGAATGGCGCAGCGCGCTGATCCTCGGCGTCGGGATGTTCGCCTGCGATTACGGCCCGCTTTTCTGGGCTGAGAAGCGCGTTGCTTCCGGCATCGCCGCAGTCATCTCTGCGCTGATACCGGTATGGATCGCCATCTTTGAGTGGGCACGCTCGCGCCGAGCCATGCCGAAGCGGCTGCTGCTCGGAACTGTTTGCGGTGTCGGCGGCGTTGCTGCTTTGAGCTTCGCTTCCGGGCACGGAGCGCAGAGTCGCATCGAGTGGCTTCCAATGGCGGCATTGCTGTTCGGAACATTTGCCTGGGCATTCGGCACCATCTGGTCGCAAAAAGTACCTCTTCCCAAATCGAAACCTATGGCGGCCGGTATTCAGATGCTGGTTGGCGGCACGGCGCTGACGATGCTGTCCTTCGCAACAGGTGACGCTAGGGGATTCGCAATGGCCAGAGTAACGGCCGGGGTGGCGCTCGCAATGGCATACCTGATCGTCGGAGCGTCGATTCTGGCATTTACCGCCTATGTCTGGCTGCTCGGCCATGATTCACCGACGCGCGTAGCGAGCTACGCGTATGTAAATCCAGTCGTGGCCGTGTTGCTGGGATGGAGTCTGGGCGGCGAGAAGCTGTCGCTTGAAATCGTTTTGGGAATGCTGCTGGTGCTGGCGGGGGTGATGGCGGTGCTTGGTGAGAAGCGGGGGAATAGCCGCGAACGGGCATAAGCGATAAGCGATACAGGAGAGCACGCTGCCTGTTGCTTATCGCCTGTTGCTTATGGCCTATTGCTTATTGCCTGTTTGCCTATTGCTTATCGCCTATTGCTTATTGCCTATCGCCTTTACTTATTGCGTATCGCCCCTCACCCGTCACTTGCCCGAATCCGAGGTTCCGGCTGCTTCACCGCCGACGGAGAAATGGCTCGGCTGCGGACGATATCCATTGCGCGTGCGCACGTGGCAACCTTTGAAGCGGTCGCCTGTGAGCTTCACGCTGATGGAGCGCCAGCCGTGATTGGAATTGGACTTGGGGTAGTAGCTAAGCGAATAAAGATGTGCCAGGTCTTCGCGGATCGATTCGAAGGCCTTGCGCTCATCGCGCCAGTTCTTGGAGAAGTAGGCTTTGCCGCCGGTCGCCGCAGTCATGCGCTCAAACACCGCGGTTGAGACTGGCTCGAGGCGCGCCTCGCGTGTGCTGATCATGTAGATGGGAATGCCGGACGACTGTGCCAGCTCCGCGACGTCTTCGGGCGGCACTACGCTGGAGTTATCCGGACCGTTGGAGAACACTACGACAACTTTTCTGCCCATGGTCTGCGAGGCGTCTTTCACCGTCAGCAGCAGCGAGTTGTATAACGCGGCATCGTCACCGGCAACGGTGGTACGCACGCCGCGCACGACCTCTCCGCGGTCGGGCGTGAGGACGGCAGCGCGAGAAAGATCGCGGCTGTAGGAATAAAAGGCGACCTTGTCTGCCTTCTCCAGCGAACGCACGAAGTCGGCAATGGCATCTTGCGCGAAGACGAAGCCGCGATACATGTAATTGCTGGTGTCGAAGAGGATATACACGTTCGACCCAACGACGGCTGCGCTCAGGCTATCGGTAGCATTTGTCGCCGACGCCGGAGTGGCGGGCTCGGCCTGGGCTGAGGCTTCGATGGTCCGGGGATCCGGGGGCGGCGCATCGATCAAACTGCGGGCAGCGCCGTTGCCTTCGGCGAAGAAGGCAAGCTTCTCCGGAATACCGTCTTCAGAGATGACGAAGTCAGATGGTTTAAGACCGGTGACGTAATTGCCCTTGTTGTCGGTGACAGCAACGTTCAACTGCACCAGATCGACCGACACCTGAAACTGGGCCTGCTGAGCAATGGTTTTCACGGTCCAGCCGAGTCCCAAAATAGAAACGACGGCAGTTAACAACGAGATTCGTTTCGTCATGACTTCCTTTTTTATTGATGCCTTTGTCGTGTTTTCTTTAAAAAACCGCCTCTTACTTGTCGGCCGGCCCTGCCGCCGCTACTAGCGGCGCAATCTTGCCGCGCCGGAACTCTTCGCCGGTCTCACGCTCGGCGCGGAGCAGCGCCGGCCAGTCCTCGAGATCGGTCGCGAAGATCTTTTCGATCATGCGGTGTGTCAGCTCAGGCACGAGGCCGTTCAGCATCACCGGCGAATAATCTTTCTCGTCGGCCAGCCGCGCCCAATAAAGATTGTTTGAGTCCCAGGACTCGGCGAGGAAGCGGCTGGAATATCCCATGAATGCAGGGAATGGCGGCAGGTTCAGGAGTTCCAGCGCATAGCTCTGTGCCAAAACGGGATGAGGCACACCAAAGTCGCGCGACAGCCGCTGCCAGGTCATGTCTTCCGGATGCTGCTGCCCGAGCGTCGCCAAATCTCTCCCCGGCGCGCCGAGCGCATCGCCCTGCTGCGGGAACCGCTTCTGGAATTCCGCAGCCAGATAAAAGGTATCGGCGGGTGTGAGGTACGCCATGGCATCGTCCGAGCGGCCAGAGCGCAGGCTTTGCCGCACGTGATCGAGGATCCTGGGCGCAACACGATCGCCCAGAATGTCGAGCGCCTTGTTCCGCACTTCTTCATTGCCGGCAGAAGAAGCCAGAAGCTGCTCGCCGGCCTGCTGGTACAAGCTCACCGCATGCAGCTCATTGCGGCTTACGCTCCACCAGCGCGGTACGACAGCGCTGGTCATGATGCCAGGAACCACCGCGCCCCAAATGAGTGCCTGAACATTTTCCGGAGTGATGAAGTCCTGTTCTGCCTGCGCAAGCACATAGGGCAAATCTGCCAGGGAACCGACCAGATGCGCGCCTCCTCCAGCGGGCGAACCGGCGCCGAAGAGCTGGGGCGCGCGCCAGCAAACCTTCTGCATGCCGACTACGGTGTCGCCGGAGAAATCATGCGAGCGCACGAACAGCGGATTGTGGTGGAGAATCTGCGCTCCTGGCGGCTCGTAGTAGGCATAGTTCAAACCGACTAGCGTATCGCGCAGGAATGAAGCGAGCTGTCCGCGGGCGTCGGCAAGCTGTTGGTCCGAAGCCGGTGACTTGATGACCTTGGAGATGTCGGTCTGCATCTCGAGGTCGGTGTGTTTGTTGTTGTAGACGCCTGCGCCCCATTCTTCGCGCTCGCTCTTCTTGAAAATCGGCTGCGGCATTTCGAATTCGCGCAGTTCGCCGGCGAGCAGCAGCAATCCGGGGGTGCGATCTTTCACCTGCGCGACCTGATGCAAATTGTCGCCAAGCTGGATGAGCGTATCGAGCGAGACCAGGCGCTGGGCGTCGAGCACGGAGCGGATGCGCGCGGCCACCTCCTGATGCATGGTCTGGCCTTCGGGCGTAGTCTGGCGCGGCCCGGCCAGCAGATAAATCAGCGTGTCCTGGTTGGCGTCCGGCTTGCCGTTGGCGGCAATCAAGAGCTCGCGCAATGAATTCCGTCCAGCGTCGAAGACGCCGGTTGAATTGGCGACCGCGGCATACTGCTTGACTACCTTTTGCCACGAGGAATTCAGTTCGCTTTTGGGAATCTGTCCCTGGCGCGCCAGAATCTGCCACAGCCCGACATTGGCGTCGAACATCCCAATTGCGTTGCCGCGCACGTAATGGTTGTTCAACGAATCAAGATGCGTGGCGACGTTGATGAAAGCGGTAATGGACGTGTCGTCGAGGTCGGGAAACTCAGAGAAGATGAGGTACTGATCGCCCAGTTGATTAAAGCGGCTGGCCATCAGCGCAACCGTTTCGGGACTCAGGCGATGCTTCGAGGTGCGCTCGGCATCAAGTTCGCTCAGCAGCAGATACGCCTGCAGCGGACCGGCTTCCGTGTCCACGCGGGAGATGCCGACTAACGCCTCTAGCAGTTGCTCGGAGTTGTTCCAGGAGTGCGCATGTTTGCCCCAATCGCGAGCGATGTCGGAATAGGCCTTTTGCCTCAACACCCTCTTCCACACTTCGAGGTTGCCGGGAATGTACGGTTCGCCGTTGGGCTCCCACTGCATGCGGGTAAGGAGAAGCAGCAGCCCCGGGGCCGGACGGAACACGGAACGGGCAGCATCGGCGGGCGGAGAATCCTGATGACGCAGGGCTTCGTAAAACGGCTTTAGGCGCCGCGATTCGGTAAAGTGCACCTGCTGCACATGATTCACTCGGCTGAGCGCGTCGAAGTATGCCGCCAGCCATCCGCTGTCTTTGGCCATCAGGCGATCGACGAATTCGCCGTAGTTTTGTGGATTTATGCCGACCAGGTCCCTCCAGGTACCTTCGGCGCCCGGTCCGCCGGGCAAGTCGATGTGCCCAGCGCGAATGGAAAGACGGCTGCCGTAAAAATCCAACTCCGGCGCGTAAGCCTGGAGCCGCTTGAGGCCGGGAGACTGGCGCAGCGCAGCCTGAGTCTCAGGATCCATTTGCGCAAATGCCCAGTACAGCCGCGAGAGGGAGGAATCACGGAGAAGCGCGTCGAGCAGATTGCGTCCGCCGGTCCAGTCGTTTTCGGTAAAGAGAATCGGCACCCGGGTGCTGCGAAATTCATACTTGAAGGGTGCGCCGCCCTGCAGGGCTCGTTCCAATTCGGGAAGCGGGAATCCGGAATCTACGGTGATGAAGGCGCGCTGCGGATCGGAGGTCTCGAGGTAGCTGCCGGGCTGTCCGCAATCGGAGCGCGTGCGATATCCGAGCACCTGCAATAGAGGCCGGGCTTCGTCGCATGATGAAGCGCGAAGAACCGCTTCCGGTCCTGCCATCACGGAAAGCTCACGCGCCTGTTGCACGTAGCGGCTGAGAAGGATCAGGAACTCGGTCGGTCGAACGCGCGAGGAGGGCCCTTCATAGCCAAGAAGAAACACGTTGCGTGCCAAAAGGGGAACGACTTCTTCTTCTGACGCTTTCTGGCTGATTCCCGCCATGCGCAGAAAAGAGCGTAGAGGACCGGGAACCGTGACGCTCTGCGGCGAACCCGCCTGGAGCGATGTGGCAGACGACGGAGCTTGCGGCTTGGGGGTGTCGCCGGCGCCGGCAAATCCCAGGCAGGAGACGAGGCAAAGAAATGCGAAGAGCCGCGAAGCAGGCAGGACAACGACAGCTTTCATGGGGTGGAGCCCTCTCCGAACCGCGGAGACATCGCTTCCAAGTGAATCTCGCCGGTACAGACGAAATTCCATCTATCCCGCAGAGTGCGCGAAGGTAAACAGTGCCGCTTCGAGCAGGCGCGCTGCTTACGGTCGTAAATGACTAGGATTTATGGCTTAAATCTCGGCTGTTGTCCCCCGGTCCAACGAAATCGGCCCACACAATAAACCATTGCGGCCACTGTTTCCAAGACCCCATTTCACGCCAGCAATCGAGTGGGACGAAGCTGCACAAGTGCAGCCTATGTTATGGAATGAAACGCGGCCTGGGCCTCTGCCGCGCAGCGGTTTGAGCGCTCTCTGTTTCACGAACAATCGGGCCTGAGGCCTGCCTCCCTAGAGCGGGATATTGCCGTGCTTCTTGGGAGGGTTTTTGTCGCGTTTGGTGTCGAGCATTTCCAGGGCGTCGATCAGTTTCCGGCGCGTCTGCCGCGGGCGGATCACAGCGTCGATATATCCGCGCTCGGCTGCTACGTAGGGATTGGCGAAGCGCTCGCGAAATTCCTGGACCTTGCGGCTGCGTTCGTTTTCGATGACTTGCAACCGCTCGGCTTCCGTTTTGGCGGCCTGGGCGGCGCGTTCCAATTCGCGTTTGTAAACGATGTTGACTGCGCCTTCCGGACCCATGACTGCGATCTCGGCCGTCGGCCACGCATAGTTCACATCCGTGCGGATATGCTTGGACGACATCACGCAGTATGCGCCACCGTACGCCTTGCGGGTGATCACGGTCAGCTTGGGCACCGTGGCCTCGGCAAAGGCAAACAGCAGCTTAGCTCCGTGTCGAATGATGCCGCCGTACTCCTGTTGGATGCCTGGAAGGAATCCGGGTACGTCTTCAAACGTCACCAGAGGAATGTTGAAGGCATCGCAGAAACGCACAAAACGCGCGCCTTTGTCAGAAGCGTTGATATCCAGAACGCCGGCCAGAAAGGCGGGTTGATTGGCCACGACTCCCACCGGGCGTCCGTTCAGACGCGCGAATCCCACAACCAGATTCCTGGCATACAGCTCCTGGACTTCGAAGAAGTAGCCATCGTCCACTACGTGCGTGATCACGTCCTTAATGTCGTAGGGCTGGTTAGATTGGGGCGGGATAATGGCGTCGAGTTCGGCATCCGCCCGGTCGATTGGATCGTTACGATTCCGCCGCGGCGGGTCGTCGATGTTGTTGGAGGGAAGGAAACCCATCAGCTCGCGGATCATCGCCAGGCATTCGGCATCATCGTGGGCAAGGAAATGCGCCACGCCTGAGGTTTCGTTATGGGTTGTCGCTCCCCCAAGCTGGTCCTT
>JAFAUE010000442.1 GCA_019243475.1 Acidobacteriota bacterium
CGCCGTGAGCGTTTTTTATGAAGACGGATTTTCCAAACGCGAATTTAGGAGCGATGTTCGGCCCGAGCGTGCTTTGCGCCTGAACGCCACCAGCAAAGGCAACCGCGAGGGCTGAACTGAGCACTGCAAGGATTGCAACCCGCATAAAATGCGCTTCGTGCTTCATCACCGGCACCTCGCTGCTGCGAATTGTATGTCAGAGCGCAAGGAGGGAGCGCTATCATTTGCCGCGAATGCGCCTACTTCTGGAATGGCTTTAGCCTCACGCTCCAGCCACTCCGGTAGAATAGAAAGCAGCCAGCTGCATGGCGACGGAGAGATGGCCGAGTGGCTGAAGGCGCACGCTTGGAAAGCGTGTATACCTTAACGGGTATCGTGGGTTCGAATCCCACTCTCTCCGCCAGCTTTCGCCTGTCTTGCGAATTTCCGCAAATCCGAGAACATTCAGCCAGGCGCGCAGCCTCGAACAATCCTGCAGCACCGCTTTCGAGCCCTGTGCTATACTAGTTTCACGTTCAATTCGACACGGACGTTTGAGCAAGTTCTCGCCTGAAGAAGCAGTTCCTGCCCTGAAGTAACTTCCGATCAAGTTCAACGTAAAACATCAACAACGAAAGAAGTGTATCTATCAATGGAACAAGGAACAGTGAAGTGGTTTAACGATGCCAAAGGCTTTGGCTTCATTCAGCGCGAGAGCGGTGAGGACGTTTTCGTTCATCACTCCGCCATTCAGGCCAACGGCTTCCGCAGCCTGGCCGAAGGTCAGCGTGTGGAGTTCAAGGTGACGAAGGGCCAAAAAGGTCTGCAAGCCGAAGAAGTCCGCGCTCTCTAAGCATCGAAACACACAAGCGCCGGAGGCTTTGCCTCCGGCGGGTTTCTAACACCACAAAGGAGCGTTATGCGTTCCGAGCTTGTCTATCGCGCCAACGATAAGGTGCCGAACCGGTTTCAGCTTTGCCGGCTGGCATCTTCCTCGGCACGGAGCATGAATCGAAGCTCCGTTGGCATGCACCTAATCATTAATCAGGCCCTTGAGGCCATCAGCGGGCACTCTGCGCCGATTGTCGCGCAACCGCCCCTTGCGGTCGAAATGAAGGCTGCCGAAGTGATTCCGGTATTCATTCTCGACCCTGCAGTCTGAAGAAAGAAGACTTTTTGATTCACAACTTTTCTGAGCTCCCCATTTCGAAGTATCTCGCGGAGCGACTCTTAGCAAACAACTTTCAAACCCCAACTCCAGTACAGAGCAGCGCAATTCCAGCAGCGCTCAGCGGCAGTGATCTGCTTGCCACGGCGCAGACCGGAACCGGCAAGACGTTAGCGTTCCTGATTCCCCTGGCGGAACGGCTGCTGACGACGCCGGGAACCGGCGTGCGGGCTCTCGTCCTAGTTCCCACAAGGGAGCTGGCGATTCAAGTTCAACAGCAGTACGAGCAACTGCGCGGTAAGAAACTGCGTTCGGCGGCGCTCGCCATTGGTGGAGCATCCGAGCGGCAACAGATTGCGGCATTACGCACGGCGAGTCTGGTAATCGCGACTCCCGGCCGATTAGAGGATTTTCTACGCAGGGGTCTGGTCAAGCTCAGCACAACTGAGGTCCTGGTACTCGACGAAGCCGACCGCATGCTCGACATGGGTTTTCTTCCTGCAATTCGCCGCATCGTGAGCGCCGTGCCCCGGCAGCGGCAAACACTGTGCTTTTCCGCCACGCTCGATCCGGCCGTGGCGCACATCGTGAGCGACTTCGTGCGGAACCCGCAGCGTATCGCGCTAGGCTCGACCTCGAAGCCGGCTGCGAGCGTGAAGCTGCAGGCATTCGAGGTGGCATCCAATCAGCGACTCTCTTTGCTTATACGTCTTCTGGATGGAGAGGACGGCCGATCTCTTATTTTTGTGCGCACCAAGCGTGGAGCCGATCGGCTTACTCGCCAGCTACAGCAAAAAGGGTTTAGAGCCGGAATGCTTCACGGAGATCGTTCACAATCCCAACGCAATGCCGCGTTGGCCATGTTCCAGGACGGGACCGTGCCGATTCTCGTCGCGACCGATGTCGCTTCGCGCGGGATCCACGTGGACGACGTTGCCCACGTAATAAACTACGATCTGCCCCAACTGGCTGAGGACCTGATTCATCGCGTGGGACGCACCGGCCGCATCGGTGCAGAAGGAATTGCATCGGTTTTTGTCACACATCAAGAGCGAGCAGAATTCCGAACCCTGGAACGTACCTTGGGATTGAAGATCGAGAAAGTGCTGGCAGGCGACGATCTTGCAGTTGAGGAGCGGTCGGGTCCGGTTATCGTTCAGGGAGCGCCAGTACAAATGACGCCGAGTTCCAAAATGGTGCGACTTCCAGGAGAAGTGTTCCAGCGGTACGCCGCCGTCTAGCAAACAACCACGTGGGAGGTGTTTATGCCGGTCAGTCAAACCTTTAAGAAGCGCGAACGGGAGCGCTCTCGCCGCGAACGGCAAGTGGAGAAGGCCAAGAAGAAAGCGGAGCGCAAACAGGAAGCCAAATCAAGCGATAACAGCGCGCCGGCCGGATTGAATCCGGCTGAGCTCTTCGATGAAAACGGCGAACCCCGGGAGCTGGACTTTCACGACTTCTAAGCCGTTGATCGGTATCCGACGTTGGTCGGCCGAAGGGACTTCCGGCCCAGGCCCTTCGTCCTATTTCAAATGCAGCGAGAAGTCTTTGCGTTCGTCATTGTCGACGTGGATGGTCAGCTCCGGCTTGGGCTGGCCCTTCGCGGTCTTGATATCCGCGGTGACCACATAATCAGCTTTGCCGGCGGGAACACGCTGAGCGAACTCTCCCTCATGGTTTGAGAGTACTTCCCATTTAGGTTTCTTTTGATCGGCCCGTCGGATCGTGATCTTTACGCCATACAGGGGACGATCGTCTTGACCGAAGATTGTTCCGAAAAGAAGGGCGTAGGGATCGTGAAGGTGGGATTTGGAATCGCTGGCTAGGGTCAGGCTCGATGCGGCCCACAAGAGCGCCAGGATCACCAACGCTCCCTGAAGGCGACGAGGGTTAGTAGTCACTTTCCTCTTCTTCCTCTTCATCGTCGGCGTCGTCTTCGTCTTCTTCCTCCGAAACCTTGTTCAATTCCAGCGGATTCGTAGTCACAACTTCAAAATCCGTGCCGCATTCCGAACAGGAGACCACGTCTCCTTCCTCGACCTCTTCTTCATCGATATCGAGGTCGGTGTCGCATTCGGGACAAAGGGTCATGTTTTCCTCCGCGGGATTAAACCGCTTGGCGATATGAGTGCCGACTGGTGAGTGCCACTGCCGTAGTTTTAGAATCTATTGGTTTTCATCGTCAAGTTGCAACCAGCATAAGGAGCGCGTCCTCATTGAAATTCTTTCCAGGCTGCACCTCCGCATTCGCCCTTCTGATGTTTTCAACTCTGCCCGGCGTTGCTCAACAGCCGCCGTCACAAAATCCGCTGGCCGTGAAAGTGACGGAGGTTGCCGTGGATTCCGCCAAGCCGGATCCGCAAGTCGCGCAGGCACTGAAGGAAATTTCTCCGGACCGAATTCGCGCAACCATCGAGAAGCTGGTTACCTTCAAGAACCGTAACACCCTTTCATCAAACGATCAGGAGATGCTTGCCCAGGGACTCGGCGTGATTGCGACAGCCAAGTGGATTCAACAGGAATTCGAGAGTTACTCGCAGGCCTGCGGCGGTTGTCTGCAGGTGAAAACGGACTCCTTCGTGCAGCCTGTTGCGAATCGCGTGCCTACGCCGACTCCGTTGACCAACGTTTATGCCGTGCTGCAGGGCACTGATCCGGAAAACGCCAAACGCATTTACCTGGTCACTGGACATTACGACTCGCGCAACTCCGACACCCTGAACACGAAAGATCCGGCGCCAGGAGCAAATGACGACGGCAGCGGCACTGCGGTAAGCCTGGAATGCGCTCGCGTTCTGAGTAAGTACAAGTTTCCGGCTACGCTGATCTTTCTCACCGTAGCAGGCGAAGAGCAAGGGTTAGATGGCGCCAAGCACTTTGCCCAAATGGCGCGCGAACAAGGCTGGAACATCGAAGCCGTGCTCAACAACGACATTGTTGGCGGTAACACAACGCCGGGCGACACTCAGCAGCGCAAAGACACGGTACGAATCTTCTCTGAAGGTATTCCGGCGTCGGCAAAGCCGGAGGACATCACGCGCATCCGCAACTCAGGCGGAGAGAACGATTCCACATCGCGGGAGCTGGCGCGCTACATCCGAGCTACCACCAAGGAATATCTGCCCGCAGGCTTTCAACCGACGCTGATCTTCCGGCGCGATCGCTTTCTTCGCGGTGGCGATCACACTGCATTTAACGAGGAGGGATTTGCGGCAGTCCGCTTTACCGAATATCGCGAAGACTATAACCACCAGCACCAGAATGTCCGGACGGAAAACGGCATCGAATATGGAGACCTGCCGAAGTTTGTGGATTACACCTACCTCGCAAATGTCGCGCGAGTGAACGCCGCTGTGCTGGCGTCTTTGGCTTCGGCGCCTGCGTCGCCCGCCAACCTGCGCATCGACACTCGGGGATTAACGAACAACACCACTCTGACGTGGGATGCCTCTCCTGGAGGACATGCGGTCGGATATGAGGTTCTCTGGCGTGATGGCGACCAGCCTTACTGGGAGCACGCGATGAATGCGCCCGCGGGTGCAACGTCGATCACATTGCCGATGTCAAAAGACAACGTCTTCTTTGCCGTGCGCGCTTCTGACGCAAATGGGCATGTGAGCTTGGCCGTGGTTCCGCGTCCGAGCGGTAGAATCGACGTACCGGGTCGGCCAGCAGCAACGCCTCCCGGCATGTGAGCTATGACACCTCGCCATCCTTCTTACGAAATGGGTCTCCCTCCATTCCGCGGCGCCGTGCGGCAGATCATTCTTATCAGTCTGGGTATATACGTCCTCCTGCTGCTCTTCCGGGGATTTCGGCCGGACCTTGCCAACGAAATCTATGTGCTGGGAATGCTCGACCCGGCTGCGGTCCGTAACGGCTGGGTATGGCAGTTGATTACATATGCCTTCATTCACGCGGATCCGCTGAATTTCATCCTCGCCATGTTGGGCGTGTATTTTCTTGGCGCTGCGGTCGAAGAGCGAATCGGGAAATGGGGGTTCTATGGTCTGTATTTGGGAAGCACCATCATCGCTGGGATCGCCGGTACGATTCTCTCGTTGACCAGAATTCCCCATGGAGGGCAGGCGTACAGCGCGGGCGCCGCGGCAGATGCCATTCTGATGGTGTTCTATCTGCAGAATCGCGGCGCTCCCATCATGATGTTTCCCCTGCCTATCCAGATTCCGGTGGGTTACATCGTCATCTTTAGCGGTGCGATCGAAACAGCATATCTCTTTTATTACGGCTTCCCATTGTTCTACTGGGTGCTGCTCTTCGGCCTGGGTTCCGGCTATATCTGGTACACGCTTTTTCTCCAGCGCGGGACTTCGATGGGAATGGCAGAGCGGATCTACGGTGCGCGCAATGCCTACTATCGCTGGAAGCGGCGGCGCGCAGCGAAGAAGTTCCAGGTCTATATGCGCAAGCATGACCGCAATGTGTACTTCGACGAATATGGAAATTACAAACCGCCTGACGATAAACGCGAAGACGGCAAAGGCGGCTGGGTGAATTGACCGCTCGCTTACGGCATTCTGCAGCCTATTGCGGCATGCTGCTGAGTCCCCGATAGGTTGCCGCAAGCTGCTCCAGCGACAATGCTTCCGCGCGGACATCCGCGGAAATTTCTTGTCGGTTCAACTCCTCACGTAGTCTATCGCCGTAGGTCCCGCGCAGATTGTTGAATAGCGTCTTGCGTTTCTGGGCGAATGCGAGCTTACAAAACTGCAGGAACTCTTCCGCTTCTACGGCGAGTTGCTCCGCTCGTGGGTTCATTTTGAGACGGACTACGGTCGAATAGACCCGGGGCGGAGGAGAGAATGCCGAGGGGGGCAGGGTGAACAGGCGTTCTACATCAGCAAATAGACGTGTTGTTACCGTGAGTAATCCGTAGTCGCGGCTGCCCGGTTCTGCGGCCAGTCGATCGGCAACCTCCTTCTGTACCATCAGCACAGCCGTTTCAATCAATTCGTGCTGTTTCAGCAGATGAAGCACGATGTCTGACGTGATGTAGTACGGAATATTGCCTACTACCTTGACTCTGAGCGGCCCAATCTGTGCGCGCGACAGTAGTTCACGAATCGATACCTGCAAAAAATTTGCACGCACAATCTCGATGCTCTCTTTTCCTTCATAGGCGGCGCGAAGTTGTTGGGCGAGCATCTCATCGAGTTCTGTTGCGATCAGGAAGCCCGCGCGCTGGGCAAGCAGTTGGGTGAGAGCTCCCCGTCCAGCACCGATTTCGATCACGGTCGAGCTGCTGATGTCTCCCGAAGCGTCAACAATCTTTCTTGCTGCGCCTGCGTCAACGAGGAAGTTCTGGCCCAGCGAAGCTTTGTGCGTTGTGCTTCCGCGGCGTGCGTTGACCGGCTTACGCGCGGACATTAGACTCGAAGTTTTGCCTGTAGCTGCCGATCGTGCTCTGAGCCACTGAGCAGGACAGCATGTCTGAAGGGTGCTGGCTCGCATGCAGGCAGCCAGCATTGCCGGAAAAAATTGAAGCGCCAAGGGACACTGGATGCGAATTACCTTCGCCGCCTCGGAGGGCGTGCCATATTCGAAGACCGGCGGTCTCGCCGACGTTGTTGGCGCTCTTCCGAAAGCTGTAGCCTCTCTTGGGCATGAAGTGACCGTCTTTCTGCCGCGTTATCGGCAGACCCGCCTGAAGCAGGATCGCGTCGCCGTCGCCAACCTCACGATTCCCATGCAGGACCACCTGCTCTTCTGCCAGATCATCGACGGCGACAAACACGACGGAGTGCAATTCTACTTTGTCGATCACCCGGAGTTCGGCCATCGCGAGGGGCTTTACGGTGACAGCCGCGGCGACTATGTCGACAATGCCGAGCGTTTCACAATGTTCTGCCGAGCGGTAATCGAATCGTCGAAACGGCTCGGCGTTCCTGACGTGTTTCACGTCCATGACTGGCAAACCTCCCTGATTCCGGTCCTGCTGCGCAACGCTTATGCTTCCGACGCAGATTTTTCCCGATGTGGGACGGTATTGACGATCCACAACATTGGCTATCAGGGACTTTTTCCCAACAGCGTGATGCCCAAGCTGCTTCTCCCGTGGTCGCTATTCACCATGGATCGCCTGGAGTTTTATGACAAAGTCAACTTCCTGAAAGGGGGCATCGTTTATGCGGACTACATCACCACCGTCAGTCGCACATATGCGCAGGAAATTCAGACGTACGAATATGCCTTCGGACTCGCGGATACCATTCGCAAGCGACGCGATCGTATCGTAGGCATTGTGAACGGGGTTGATTATGGGGAGTGGGACCCGGCGACCGATCGCCATATCCCAGCAAACTTCTCGGCCACGGACCTGGCGGGGAAAGCTCGCTGCAAAGTAGCGCTTCTCAAAGAGTATGGAATTCCCGAAGACAAAGCCGATTGGCCGGTGGTGGGCATCATCTCCCGCTTTGCCGCACAAAAGGGTTTTGACCTTATGGAAGCAGCGCTTCCGCAGTTACTCGCGGAAGACATGGTTCTTGTAGTCCTTGGGACCGGGGAAAAACACTATGAGCAGATGTTTGGGAAACTCCACTCACGATTTCCGGACCGCCTGTGCGTGAAGATCGCTTATGACAATCGACTGGCTCATATGGTTGAAGCAGGCGCCGACATCTTCCTCATGCCCTCTCACTACGAACCCTGCGGTCTAACGCAGATATACAGCATGCGCTATGGCACTGTGCCGGTCGTCAGAGCTACCGGCGGATTAGAAGACACCGTCGAGCAATGGAATCCAGCCAGCGAAAAGGGAACAGGATTTAAGTTCGCAGGGTATCGCCCGCAGGAGCTGCGGACGGCGATGCGGCAGGCCATATCTACGTTCGAAGAGAAAGAACAATGGCGACAGCTCATGCTCAATGGCATGAAGCAAAACTTTTCCTGGAGCGCTCCCGCCCGAGAATATGCCGCGGTTTATGACAAGGCGCGAGCTCTACGCGTTTCTGCCTAATAACTCTTTTTACAATAACCTCTCACTGTTACGTAGTGCGCTGGTATCCGCATTGACTCATCCCCAGGCGTTTGTTAATGTCTCACTACTTCTCAGTACCCCCAATAACTGAAGAATTAACTCGTCGCAGTTAGCACAGTACGCCACTTGAGGCGAGTTCGGTCCCCCATCTCAAACTGAAGTCTCTCCGTACTTCTCATACCTCGCGGGAGGTCAAAGTGCGTTCTATTGCATGCGTAGCCGCGTTTGTCGGCGTGTGTTTTGCCGCCGGAGCACAGGCGCAGGAGCGCGTTGGACGGCTCGAGTTGGACGATACTCCAGCGCGCCCAAGTGCACGTGTGCTTCCTACCTCCTCGATGCCACGATTGGTGAAATTCTCAGGGCAATTGCCACAGAGAGGAACTGAGCTTTTTGCGACGGGCGGCACTCGATTGGTGACGTTTGGAATCTACACACAGCCGGAAGGCGGAGAGCCGGTCTGGAGTGAAACTCAGGTTATAAATGCCGACACGAACGGCAAGTACACCGTATTGCTGGGCGCGAGCGCTTTAGATGGTGTTCCGGTAGAAGCGTTCCAATCCGGGAATGCCCGCTGGCTGGAGGCAACCATTGAAGGTGCTCCGCCGCAGCCTCGCATGCTGCTGGTGAGTGTTCCCTACGCAGTCAAGGCCGAAGAAGCGGACAAACTCGGCGGAGTTCCGGCCTCGGAATTTGTGACGAAAGCCTACATGCAATCGGCGCTGCAGCAATCAATGTTGCAGATGAAGACGATGGCTGTGATGTCGGCACCCCCATCGGGCGGCGGCATGATACAGCAGCCCGCCGGCGGCATCGACGACAGCCGGCACGGCAATAACGCGCTCGCCAATCCAACGCCGGCAGTGACGCAGCAGGGGCTCACCGGTGAGGGAGCCGCAAGCTTCTCCGACACGAGCGGCAACGAAGTTGTATTCGTAAACCAGACCGGCACCGGCATGGGCGTGAGCGCCTCAACGAGCGGCACAGTCGCGGTGAACGGAACTGCGTCCTCGCCTACCGGAATCGGCGTGCGCGGCTCGGCGACAGCCAACAGCGGGACGGCAGCCGGTGTCCGCGGCGACACAATGTCATCCGCCGGCCAGGGCGTTGTGGGGAACGCTCTCTCTACCGCGGCCGGAGATACGTCTGTCGGTGTGGAAGGTCAATCCTCCGCAGGTATGGGCACCGGGGTCAGCGGAGTGGCGTCGGGCGCAAATGGAATTGCCATTTTGGGAACCGCATCCTCACCGAACGGGAAGGCGGTTGCCATTGAAGGTGTTGCGCTCAGTCCTAACGGGGTAGCAGGTGTTTTCAATGTTTTGCAGCAGGGGGCAACGATTTTAAGCGGGCGTCTGAATGGGACTGAGGAGTTCTCAGTCGATTCGGTGGGCGACGTTGCTGCTAGCGGAACGATTTCAGCTGCCGCATTCCAGATTAACGGCCAAACGATTGTTGACCGAAACGGGAAATGGGTCGGCAGTTCCACCGGATTGATCGGTCCCCAGGGAACCCAGGGAGTCCAGGGTGTTGCCGGTCCTGCCGGAGCGCAAGGTCCCAAGGGAGATGCTGGCCCCACTGGGCCCACTGGTGCCACCGGTCCACAAGGACCTCAAGGCCCCGTAGGCGCCACGGGTCCCCAGGGAGCCGCCGGCCAAAATGGGACGAGCTTTACCTTCCGCGATGCCTTCGATCCGACGGCGGCTTACGTCCGCAATAACGTAGTGACGTTTCTCGGCAGCTCTTACATTGTGATTGGCAGTCCGGCAATTGGAATCGCTCCACCGAACGATCCCGCATGGACATTGATGGCTGCGCAGGGAAGTCCTGGCCCGCAGGGCCCGAAAGGGGACACTGGAGCGACAGGTGCAACCGGCGCAGTTGGGCCGCAGGGTCCCGCTGGACCGCAAGGAGCTGTCGGTCAGACGGGTGCAACTGGATCACAAGGGCCGACCGGACTAACCGGGCCGCAAGGACCGAAAGGGGACACTGGAGCGACAGGTGCAACCGGCGCAGTTGGGCCGCAGGGTCCTGCCGGACCGCAAGGAGCTGTCGGTCCAACGGGTGCAACCGGATCACAAGGGCCGATCGGACTAACCGGACCGCAAGGACCAAAAGGGGACACTGGAGCGACAGGCGCAACCGGCGCGATCGGGCCCCAAGGCCTTGCTGGACCACAGGGACCTATCGGTCAGACCGGTGCAACTGGGCCGCAAGGACTAACCGGACTAACGGGACCTCAAGGTCCAGTGGGCCCAGCCGGCCAAGATGGAACAAGCTTCACCTTCCGCGACGCATTCGATCCGTCGGCGAGTTACTTAGCACGCGATGTTGTTACGTATTTGGGAAGTTCATATATTGCCATCGCCACTCCCAAAATAGGAATCACGCCAGTCGACGATCCCGCCTGGGCATTGCTGGCAGCGCAAGGCGCTACAGGAGCATCGGGACCTCAAGGTCCAGCTGGTCCTGCGGGTGCGCAAGGCCCCAAAGGGGATACGGGTCCAATTGGTCCTGCTGGTCCACAGGGAACGAAGGGTGATACGGGTCCCATCGGGCTTACTGGTGCGACTGGGGCACAGGGGCCGGCTGGCCCAGCGGGCGCACAGGGCGCGCAAGGAATTCAGGGTCCGGTTGGCCCTCAGGGTTCGGTTGGTCCTCAAGGAGTGCAGGGGCCGGCCGGGGCGTCTCCGTTTTCCTTAAATGGGAACGACGTGGTCTTCGATCAAAGCGGGAGCGGTTCTGAAAGTTTTCATCTCGCTGGCACAGCGAATGCGCAGAACACGCTGTTGATTACAAACAACTCGCTGGGAACGTCCACTCCCAACGCTCTGAACGTGCAAATACCCGCGGCGATCTTTGGCGACGCGTCTAATTTGACCGGCTTCACTGCTGGAGTGGTTGGCCGCAGTCAAGCGACGAACGGAGGCGGCGCCGGCGTAATCGGTGTTGTCACTGGTTCTCCCGCGCAGGGCCATGCGACTGGCGTAGTTGGTATCGCAAACGCTTCCAGCGGACAGCAAATTGGCGTCTCTGGTGAAATCTACACGGCTGACACGGCGAATTCTGCGGCCGCGCGATTCACGAACTACGGATCTACTACCGGTCTGGTGCTGGAAGGTCGCGGGCCAGGTGGCAATTGCGACATTCCTCCCTGTGCGCAGCCTGTGTTTACCGTCGATGCCGGGGGAAATCTCAACGTTGCTGGAACTGTTAGTGCGAAAAAATTTGTCGGCGACGGTTCCCAGCTGACCGGTATCTCCAGCAGTTCTCTGACCGGGGCGGGCGCTCCTACAAGTTCCAATACAGGAAACAGCATAGTTCTGCGCGATGGCTCAGGAAGCTTTAGCGCCGGGACGATATCAGCGCAGCTCGTCACCGGAAACTTCAGTGGCAACGGCTCTCAACTAACCGCCTTGAACGCGGGAGCTCTGAGTGGGCCGATAGCGGACGCAAATCTTAGCTCTAACATTCCCCGGCTGAATGCCAGCGTGAATGCCTTTTCGGGAAACGTGCAGTCCGGCAGCGTAACGCTTTCTGCCGACTCCAACGCGTCCTTTTCCCACGCTCCCAGGATGACCTGGACAACCTTCCTGCCTGATACGCTGACAAGCACCTACGTTGCGAACACTATGATTCCTGATCAGAACATCGTGGTCACGCGAGTTACTGCCACGCTGAGGGCAGCAGGGGCTACGTGCAGGACGAACCTGGATATCCGGCTAAGCAGCAGCAGCGTGGTGTCGGATCTGGTCCTGAGCTCGGGCGCAACGTTCGCGGATTCAGGCGTCCTGAACGCTCAAGTTGCCGGCGGAGCGAAGCTGTTCGTCTCGATTGCGACGGGCGCAAGTTGCAACACCGCTCCCAGCGACGCCAATGTGACAGTGCAATACCGCATGCAGTGAGGACCACGGCCAGCCGCACGTTGTTGACAGGTTAGGTTGCCACGCCTGCCGCCCCCCGCGATCCGGATTTAGGCGCTGGGAAAGAGGTATTGCAGTACCCGCTCAACGCTTTCCGCCCATGCGGCCTCTTCGTGCGTGCCGCCGGGAATTACTTCGTAGTGAAGGTCGTCGCCTTCTTTCCAGCCTTTTGCGATTAATGCATCGCGGAGGGAATTAGCATCGCGCAGTCCGGTCTTGCTCTCTGCAGTTCCCATCGACAGCCAGATCTTCAACCGCGGTTTCGGTTCGGTGCTGCGAATGATTTTGAGGATCGCTTTGTTGTCCCACCATATCGACGGAGAGAGCACAGCAAGCTTTCCGAAGATCTCAGGATGAGTGAAGCCGAGATAAACGGTGGCGAGTCCTCCCAGCGACGAGCCTCCCAGTCCGGTATTGTGAGCATCGGGCAGTGTGCGATAGCGATTGTCGATGAATGGCTTGAGCTCTTCCACCAGCATGCGCCCATAGAGCTCGGCGTGGCCGCCACCGAGCTTGCGATCGCGCGTCGGTGTGTACTCCTCGATTCGGTGTTCGCCGGTGTTGAAGATGCCGACGATGATCAGCGCATCAATCTCGCCGGCGCGGATCAGCGCATCCGCGGTTTCGTCTACCTTCCAATCCATGCCGCGAACGTAAGCGGTTTCCGGATCAAAAAGGTTTTGTCCGTCGTGGAGATAGAGGACAGGATAGCGCTGCTCACTTTCCTCGTAATCAGGCGGCAGATAAACAACAATGTCGCGCCTGTGAGGAAGGTATCGCGACATGAAATTATGGTGCCGCTGAACACTGTCGGTGTTGTGGACGCCTGCGGTCTTGTCATCGCTCTCCGGCGCAACGGCGGCATTCTCCATGGCGCTCGGCTGCTCCACGACTTCGGAATTTTCTCTGGACATGAGGTTCATTTGTTAGAGTACAGGCCACCAGACAAGTTGCACAGATAGAAAAATTCTACACTTTCTATTCAGGGCCAAACACCAGATCACCAAATCAAAGAATTTCCAATCGTCATGACTCGCGAATATCACAAGTGGTGGTCGCCACGCCTCGGGCGGGACATGGAGCTGCTGGTCTTCGGTCATGCTGGCCTGCCGACGATCGTTTTTCCGACCTCCCAGGGCCGATTCTTCGAGTTTGAAGATCGCGGCATGGTCGGCGCGCTTGGGGACAAGATCGAAGCCGGGGGATTGCAGCTTTATTGCGTCGATAGCGTCGATGCCGAGAGTTGGTACAACCGCAATGTACCGCCACGCTGGCGGGTCGCCCGGCACATGCAGTATGAGGACTACATCCTGCACGAGGTAGTGCCGCTGATGAAGCAGAAGAACTCGCGCTGGGACGTGGCCACCGCCGGGTGCTCGTTCGGCGGATACCACGCCATGAACCTGGCGCTGCGTCGGCCGGACATGGTGAGTGCCTGCCTCAGCATGGGCGGAGCATTCGACATCACGCAGTTCCTCGACGGCTACTACGATGACGACTGCTACTTCAATTGCCCGCCGCACTTCCTCAGGAACATGGGGGACGCCTGGCACCTTGAGCGTTATCGCAAAAACAAATTCGTGCTGGCCACCGGCGAGCACGACATGTGCTGGAACGAAAATGAACGCCTGGCCGAGCTCATGCGCGAGAAGCACATTCCGCATCGGCTGGACGTCTGGCGAGACCGCACCGGCCATGATTGGCCCTGGTGGCAGCGGATGGCCCAAGTCTATTTCCAGTAGCCAAAATGTGGATTCGGCTGCCGGTGCAAATTCCCTGGTTGAGGGAATTTCTGAGGGAATTTTTCACTTTTCTTTCACGATTTTGCGATTTTGGCCCAAAATCCGCGAATTTCGATGAAAGCTGAGGGAATGGCGCAGGGAATTGCGGGAATTTCGACGCAAACCACTCCAGGAAGTGGACTTACACGCCATTTCTGGCGCAAATGCCTACCTCGCTCAGGGAACTTGCAGGGAATTTCCTCGCTGACTGGGGGAAGTACTCTTTCGGAGGCTGCCTAGGCGATCGCCGCAGCTTTCATTTCGCTGAATTCGACGATCTGGGCATTCACGCGAGCTCCCAGGTCTACGAGCCGGCGATGATGGGTGAAAAACAGCACCTGGGTGCGCTTGGCCAGTGAGGAGATGACTTCAAGCGTAGCCAGCGAACGGGCATCGTCAAAGTTGATGAGAATGTCGTCGAGAACCACGGGAAACGGCGCTACGGTGGCAACATGGTGCTCGATAAACGCCAGGCGCAGCGATAGGTAGAGCTGATCGCGGGTGCCGTCGCTCAGGCCTTCGACATCCACTAATTCGCCCCCTGTGCGCTGGGCCTTCAGGACCTGTTTGTCGTCATCGCTGAAGGTTTCCACTAACGCCGAGAAATCTCCAAGCGTCAACGCAGAAAACAATTCCCGGGCCCTCTTCAGTACCGGTCCCTGATGCTTCTCGCGATACGACTCGATGGCGCGTTGCACGGCTTCGAAGGCCAGCCGCAGCCGGAGGTATTGACCGATGGCCGGGCGCACCTTGGCCAGAGCTTCTTCGGCTTTTTGCGCCTGCGCGGCCGACTCGCTGCTGCTTTCGAGGCGCTGATACTCCTTGCGCAACTCGCCATACGCCGTTCCGACTGCGATCAATTCGTCCTGCAACTCCTTCATTCGCCGCTCGCCGGAATCGATTTGGGAACGCAGCGAATCGAGTTCGTAGCTTGCCGCTTCATCTTCCACCTGTTTCAGATCGGAAACGGCATTGCGCTCCTTTAGACCTGCGCTGATGCGCTCATAATCGGCGAGCCTGGCCGCGCGCTGCTCGCAGGAGGTGATGATCGATTCCAGCTGCTGGTCGTCTTTGCAGCCGGCAAGAGCGCGCATCTGCTCGAGTGCCGACAGGGCGTTCTGCGCCTGGGTGCGAGCAGAGGCGAGCGCCGATTCATCGGCCGCGTTCTGCGCTTCGAGCGTCTCGCGCTGCCGGTCGGCTTTTCCCGTTTCCACGAAACGCGAATGCAGGCTGGCAACCGCCTGGTCGGGAGAGCACGTAGAGAGCGCGGGATCGATGGTGGAAGTTAGCTCTGCGGCCCGTTTTTCAAAGCTCTCGATGTTGTCACCGATTCTCTTGATGCGGTGCTTCAAGCCATCGGCAATCGCGAGATGTCCGAAGACCTTCTCCAGGACAATTAATGCATCAGAAACCTGCGCCGGTGTCGCGATCTCCGGCAGGAAGAGCGCTCGTACGAACGGTATCCATTTCTGCGACCAGGCGGAGAGAGCGGCAGTGCAGTCGTTCACTGTTTGCTTACGCGTGTCAATGGAGAGCGACTTCAGAGCTCTGCGGAATTCGTCGCGTGACCTCTTTTTCTTGTCCAATTCCTGCGCGAATTTTTCTGCAACCTTGATCGATATGCTGAGCGACTGCCCACTGCCAGGCTGAAAATGCAACCTCTCCAGTTCAGACAGAAGTTGCTGTGCCGCCTGCCCGGCACGTTCCTGCAGCAGCCGCAGCTCGTCTTGCTTGCCGCGGACCTGTTGGAAGCGATCGAGAATGGTTTGGCGAAGCCGCAGCCAGTCCTTCATCTCTCCCGGCGCGAGCGGCGTCGCTGCGAGCAGATCCCACTCACTTTGCCAGCTTTGTTCGAGCTGCCGTTGTTCCTCTTCATAGCGGGCAGCATCGACTTCGGCTTGTTGATGCTGAATGCGCAATGCCTCGATCTCTTTGAACAGGCGATCGTGAATCGCGACCTTCTTGGCGTGCAGAAAGCGTCGATCGGCAATTTCGTCAGCCTGCCGGACGCGCTCTTCCATCTGCACCGGCAACGGGACGGAAGCGCCCGAGCGCGTCTGAGCTTCTTCGACAGATAGGTTCTGCTCAAAGGCGTGTGCCCGAATCAAACGCCAGAGTTGATCGCGGCGGGCGCGAGCGTCGAGAAGGTCGCTTTCAGCGGTCTTTCCTAGTTCAGCGGCGAAGGCCGCGATCTCGGCTTCCTTCTCCGTTATTGCGCGAACGGAATTCTCAACTGTCTCGGCAGACTGCTTACGGCGCGCCGCTGCCTCGTCCCACGCCCGCGCATAGCGCTCGATGGTTGCCGGTAACGGCGTCTTCATTGCGCTCAGCGCCTGCAGATTGGCGGCGAAGAGCGGAAGCGCATATAGGTCGCCGGTGGCATTGTCTTGCAGTCGCTCGATCTCGGAGCGCAGACGAGCCGCAGCCTGCTCTACGTCGCCTAGCGACTTGGCTTGCTCGATGGCGGCGATCAGGCTCGATGCGTCCCGAGGCTCGGGCTCTTCCGCCAATTCTTCTTGAATCCGCCGTTCCTGCTCCAGCCCCGCTCGAAGCTGCTCTTCGGCTTGCTGCAGCAGAGTGGTTAGCCGCGTCTGTTCGTTGATGAGGTCGAGAATCTCCGCTTTGCGCAAATATGCCGCGCGCACTTGTTCAGCGTCGGAAACAGGGCGGCTGCGCCAGATCTGCTTCCACTCAGACTCGGCGAGCCCAACGGCTTCTTCGTACTCTGACCTGCGCTTGGGAAGATCGTTTACTGCGCGAATGTAGTCGCTGATTTCAGCGTTCAGCTGTTCCACATGCTGTTCGTGTCCGCGGAACGCCGCGCTTAATGGAAGCTCAGCGATCTGTTGTTTGCGCTGGGTAATTTGTTGCGTAAGCGCCTGTACCTGCGTAGCCGACGTGGTGAGGGCGATGCCGGCCTCATCGCGATTGCGCCGCGCGCTGATGGGCAAAGACGGCAGCGATGCCGTCGAGTCGAGCGCCGCGCGCAGCTCCTGCAAGCGAGCCACATCCGGCTTGTTTCCTTCGATTCGCCGCAAGCGGACGAGGTCCCGTTGGAGCGACTCCGAATCCGCCCTGAGTTTCTTGAGATTCTCCTCGGCCGCCTGCATCTCGGCCTTCTTCTCTTTCGCGGTTGTAGCTGAGATGGCGAGATGTCGCGACGCATCCCGGGCCTCACGGTATTCCTCGAGTGCGGTTCCAATCACCTTGCCCCGCGACTTCGGTGAAAACAGCTCGCGCGCCTCTTTGTCGAGGTTTTCGAGCAGCTTCCTGAGATCGAGCAGTCCCGCGGCCTGAAAGAGCGCGCTTCCGATATCGCCTTTTCCCTGCAAAAGTTCCTCACCGCCTTCGCGCAGACGTTCGTGGTTGAGAGCGAAGAACTGCTCGAAACGTTCGCGATCAAGCTCCCGCAGAAACGGAGTCATGCTGTCTTCCTTCATCTGCGTTTCGTCAGGAGTGAGCAGCGTTGAGGTGGTCCCTTTGCGGCGGCGGAATGACAGGCTCTGCCCGGGGGCGGAGATAGTTGCGCCAATCCGCAGTTCGGAGCCTTTGAAGGTGTGGGTGTCAGTCGTCTTGCTGGGAATGCCGAATAACAGACCGGAAATGGCGCGAAGCAGAGTCGATTTGCCGGCTTCGTTGTTGCCGTAAAGCAGGTAAAAGTCTGGAGTGCGCGCCGGCAGGTCAATTTGGCGATCGGCAAAGTGACCAAAGCGCACCAGATCGATGGAATCGATCCTCACACCGCCTCCAGTTCCGACAGCCGAGCCAACAGGAGTCCATCGGCTTCATCGAGAGCGGCAGCGAGCGTCGTCGAGTCGAAGGATATCGGCTGCGTACCTTCGAAAAGTTCGTTCGGCAGTTTCTTCCTTAGCTCCTCGACTGCTGCCAGCTGAGCAAGAAGCGCCGGGTCAGCGCGCATTGCGTCCAGCATGCGAACCACTTCTCCCACAGGATCGTCCCGCGTCAGCAGTGCTCGCCGGTCCAGACGGGGAAGCGTGGCTACCTGCACTCTTTCTATCCACAAGAGACCAGAGCCGTATTCGTTTGCCAGGCTTATCGCCTGATGGCGGACCTGCTCCGGATCGCGGTTCAGCTCCACATGCGCATCGGTCAGTCCAGAGATTCGCAAGCGGACCGCGGTAACGCGATCTCTGGCACAAGCAACAGTCTCTTCCAACTCGCTTCGCAGCTTGTCATAGACCTCTTCAGCATCGCCGCAAGCCGACACATCGAGGTCGAGCTCTGTCCAGGGAACTACGGAGGTTGCGATGGTTTTGAGCGAGATCGCGCCGGACTCCGACACCGTGACCAGTTCGCAGCTCTTCTCTCCCTGCTCTTTGCCGTGACGGCCCTGAATGTTTCCGGGAAAAACAATGTAAGGGTTCTCGCACAATACCTGGCGGTTGTGCACGTGACCAAGCGCCCAGTACTGATACCCCTTATTGCGCAGGCTGTCGAGCGAGCAGGGCGCATAGTTCGCATGCTCGGAGATTCCGGAGAGGTTTGTGTGCAGCACTCCGATGTTGAAGTATTGGGCGAGAGGTTCGGGATAACCCGCTGCTAGATCGTCGGTAATCTCGGGCGTGGCGAAGCTTTGGCCGTGCAAGGCCACCCTTAAGTTGCGAATAAGGAACGTTTGCGGTTCGGCTGACCGGAATACGTGAACGTTGCTCGGAGGTCGAAGCTGCTTGAGCAGCTTGCTCGCGGCGTCGTGATTGCCATGAATCAGGTAAACATCGATGCCGGCTTCCTTCAGCCGGGCCATCTGGGCATTGAAGTAGAGAGCAGATTCGAAACTCTTGAGACCGGTGTCATAGAGGTCGCCGGCAATGACCAGAAAGTCGACTTTTTCCGAAACCGCCGCTTCAAGGACCTTTTCAAAGGCGCGGCGCGTGGCATTGCGAATTTCCTGGACCGGCGCCCCGGGATACTCCGCGAGGCCTTGCAGAGGCGTGTCGAGGTGAACGTCGGCGCAGTGAATGAACTTCATGTGGCCCGGGAGAACGCGTAAATACAGCGCTCAAGGCCGGACTATAACCGGAGTCTCGGGGCGAAGTAAAAGGAAATCTATGGGGCGAGCAATGCAGGCTATGGTCGAAAGGCTGACGATAGGACCTTCACTCCGTCCTTTCACTTGCCGCGATGGCGAAATGCACGCCGGCAGCACCAATTATTGTCATCCCTGCGTCCGCCGATTTGCGTTGGTTGCCGAACCGCTTGGCGGCTGCGGACGCAGGGATCTGCTGTCACTTAAGAAACAGCAGATCCCTCTCTGGCGCAAAATCAGCTCAATTTTGATTGCGAAAACATCTCTCGCGCAGAGAGGGATGACAACGTGAATGCTGCAGACGTACAGATTCTTGTCTTACCTCACACCGGCAGGAACGACTGCATGCACCTGCTCCACGATCGCCTGCGCGTCGATCTTGTACTTTGCCAGCAGCTCTTCCGGCTTGCCGCTGTGGGGCACTTCGCGGACGGCAAGACGATAAACCTTCACGCCTTCAGGACCTACCGCTTCTGACACTGCGTCGCCCACGCCGCCCGCCTCATAGTGGTCTTCCACGGTGATGATGGTGTTGTTCGTGGCCCGAGCTGCCGCCAGAAGTGTCGCTGCATCGACCGGCCGGACACTGAAAAGATCGATCACACGGATGGAGACGCCTTGCTTCTTAAGTTGGTCGCAGGCTTTCAGCGCTTCGTTCAGCGTGACGCCGGCGCCGACGACGGTTACAGCATCGTCTTTGCCCTGGCGCAATACTTTGGCTTTCCCGATTTGGAACTCCTCGTTGTTGTCGTAGAGAATCGGCTGCTTGGGACGTCCGGCGCGTACGTAAGCGATTCCTTTGTGCGAAGCGGCCAAATCGACGGCATACCAGGCGCTTACGGCATCGCTGGGATACAACACGATCGAATTCGCCATCGAGCGGAAGAGACTCAGGTCTTCCAAGCCCATCTGCGAGGAGCCGTCTTCTCCAATGGAGACGCCCACGTGGGTACCGATGCACTTGACGTTCAGGTGGGCGAGTCCAGCCAGGCGAATAAAATCGGCGGCGCGCGTGAGGAAGCAGGCGAAGGTAGAGCAGAAGGCGATCTTCCCGCTGGCCGCCAGTCCCATGCCCATGCCGACCATGTTCTGCTCGGCGATAAAGCCCTCGATGAAGCGCTGGGGCGCCACTTTCTGGAAGAATTCCGTGTGCGTGGAATTTTCCACGTCGCCATCGAGACAAACAATGGTCTCGTTGCTTTTCCCAATCTGTTCCAGGGCGTGGCCCGTCGCCTCGCGTGTAGCGACCTCTTTCCCAATCTGGTACTGCGGAGCGGAAACGCCCTTGTACGAGGGAAATTGGCGGGCCTGGGCGGCGGGTTTACCGGGATGAGGCTTCGTGCCGCTGCTCTTTACGAACTGCTGATCCAGCTCGGCAACGGCCTTCTCGGCTTCGTCTGGCTTAAGAGCCTTTCCGTGCCAGCCGTCTTTGTCCTCGATAAAGGAGACGCCTTTTCCTTTCAGCGTTCGCGCCAGAATCACGCTAGGCTTTCCCCGCGTGCGCTTCGCGGTGTCGAAAGCTTCAAGCAGCTGGCGCACATCGTGTCCATCCACTACCATGGCATTCCAGCCGAAGGCGGACCAGCGCTGCTGATAGGTCTCCAAATGGTGTTGAAGCATTGTCGGCTGACTCTGTCCGAGGCGGTTCACGTCCACGACGGCGCAGAGGTTATCGACTTTATGGTAGTTCGCAAGCTCGGCCGCTTCCCAAACTGAACCTTCGGCGTTCTCTCCGTCGCCTAAAAGCGCGTAAGCGCGCATGGGCGATTGATCGATGCGAGCCGCCAACGCCATTCCCAGGGCCACACAAATGCCCTGTCCCAGCGAACCTGTGGGAACGGAGACGAACTTGAGGATCGGCGTCGGATGTCCTTCAAGGTCGGAATCGATGCGGCGCAGGGTAAGCAAATGCTCGCGCGAAATGAATCCGAGCTCCGCCCAGGTGGAGTAGAGGACCGGGGCAGCGTGTCCTTTCGAGAGCACGAACTTGTCGTTGGCAGCATTGCCGGGATCCTGCGGATCGAAATTCATGACCGAGAAGAAGAGACATGCCATGATCTCGGCGGCAGACATGGAACTGGTGGGGTGTCCGCTACCGGCCGCAGTGGTCGCGCGGATGGAATCAATCCGTAATTGAGTCGCGATGTTATGCAGCGAGTCGAGCAGATCTTGCGAGTAGGGCACGGGAGAGCTCCTCAAAGCCGGGAAACTCATCAGTCTATGGTTGCTTGAGGAGCAGGTCAATCGCGGCAGGCAGCAGCCGCGAGCTCCGGAGCAGCAGCTCGGAGCCCGCAGTCGCCTATCGGTCTTTTGCTTATCGCCTATGGCCTATTGCTTATCGCGTACTGCTTATCGCCTACTTCACACCCATCTTCGGATCCCACGAGCCCTGCTCTTTGCGGACGTAGATCATCTCCCCGATGTGATACGCGTTGTGCGTGCTGATGTGAGTTAATGTCTGCGCGGACTGCTTGAGTTTTTCTTCGTCGGCGCTCTGCACCCAGTTCTCGAGATCCGTCAACACCTGATCGAGCTGCGTCACTAGATCGTTCCACGCCTTGGCGTCGAATTTGTCGAAAGTCTCCTCGTTGTTGCCGCTGAACTTTTCCGGAGTCTCGCCTTTGAGGCGAGCCAGGCTCTGGCGGTTCCAGAACACGAGGTGATAAGCAAGCTGTCCGACGGAGTGGTTGCCCTTGCCATCAGACCAGCTGGCCTGCTCGGCAGTAAGTCCTTTTACTGCGACGTTCGCGGGCACAAACCACTCTTCGCTGTTGTGTGTGGACTTCAGCTCTGCCAGCAAAACGTCACGCAAGCTGGTGGGTTTCTTCTTGTTGTTGTCTTGCGCGTAGATAGGAACGGTGAGCAGCAACAGCAGAAACAACGGCAGTCGTTTCATCATCGAAAGGTCTCCTCCGGGCTCTTAGACGTGAAAGATGCAGGAAGGATTCAGAGCTTCGCGTCAGCTGGGTGTCGCGGAGCCGAGGCGTGTGGTCTGTCCCTTGTTGCCTGTAACTTACACCTCTCACTCTTCGAGTTCCGACTCTTCGGGTGCATCGGTGGGACTGTTGAACCAGAGCTTGTAGCCGTCAGGGTCGATCACGTTCACGCACCAAAGCCGATTGCCGACGAACGGCTTCTTGGCAATCTGCACGCCGCGCGACTTGAATTCGCGATAGAGGGCCAAAGAGTCAGCGCATTGAAAGCAGATGGACATGCCGGCGCCCAGGTTCTCCGGAACCTTACTTATCTTTCCTTCGAGATATACGTTATGCTCGCCGGCCTTGAGAAACTCCTGCAGCATGAGCGCAGCCTCGCCCAACTCGAGCCAGCACCAGCGGATCTTGCCCTCAGGATTGCTTTCTTTGGCGTCGGGAATCCAGCTGTACTTCATTCTGAAACCAAGGCCGTCGATGTAAAAGCGCAGCGAGGCTTCCATGTTCGTGACCCCAAAGAAGGGGACGGCACTCTTCACGTTAACTTCTGTTTGAGTTGCGGTTGGCATGGCGCTTAAGTGTAAGTTAAATCTTTAGTGCTTGAGATTAGTCCTTCCACAAGCCAGCGCGAAGCGCGGAACTCTAGTAGGCCATGCGCGTAAGCCATGGCAACATGAGGGAAAGATCTGAGCCCGCCAGGGCGGCACTCGCGATGGCACAATTTGCGACCGGAACCGCACCCGCGTTCAATTCGATCCAAACGCGCGCCATTAGATTAGGCAAAAAAGGAATGCCGCCCTTCGGGCTCTGGTCGATTGAAATCCTAACCCACGGCTCACGCCAAGTGGGCTACGAGAGTGTCGCCCTACGGGCTGCGAATGACGCGTGCGCAGACATGCAGCTAGGCTGACGTATTCCGCCAACCTCCCTAGGCCCCATCCTGTATCCTTCTCGCCCATGAAGCGAGTGGCGATGGCGTGCTGCGTCTTCGGCATGATCGTGTCCAGCCTGGTTTTAGCGCAGAGTGCATCCAATGCTCCGCGACTCAAGGTGAGCGCCAACCATCGCTGGCTTCAATATGCGGACGGTCGCCCGTTTTTCTATCTTGCCGACACCTCTTGGCATTTATTTCCCAATGTAACCCGGGAGCAGGCCGACCTCTATCTCGCGAACCGCGCGGCGAAAGGCTTCAATGTAATTCAGGCTTGCGTTCTGAATAATGTGGACGATGCAAATGCGTATGGCGAGAAGCCGCTGACCGATCGCGATCCGGCCAAGCCGAATGAAGCATATTTTCGCCATGTTGATTACATCGTCGGCAAGGCGCAGCAGTTAGGGCTCTTCATCGGCATGCTTCCCACTTGGGGAAGCAATTGGACGCGCCGGCACGCCAAGCCGCCATATGTCTTCACCAGGGACAATGCCCGCGTTTACGGCAATTTTCTCGGTTCCCGATATAAGAACAGGCCGATCATCTGGATTCTGGGAGGAGACGAAGGCATCTACAGCGATGAAGAGCGCGCGATTATCGAAGCACTGGCCGCGGGCTTGCGCGAGGGCGATGGCGGCACGCATTTGATTACCTACCACCCGCGCGGTCCGGGACGTTCTTCCGACTATTTTGCCCAGGGCTCCATCCTCGACTTCAATATGTACCAGTCGTCGCACGGCGCGCATGATCATGACAATGGCTTGTTCGCCGACCATGATTACGGACTCCAGCCGCCCAAGCCCACCGTGGACGGAGAGGCGCGCTATGAAACTCTGCCCGTCGGTTTTTATTATCCAGAGGCCAGCAAATACGATCGTTTTGACGATTACGATGTGCGCCAGGCGGCATACTGGTCGGTCCTGGGCGGAGCTTGCGGACACGCATACGGCAACAATAATCTCTGGCAGATGTGGGCTCCGGGGCGTAAGCCGGAGATCCAGCCGAACATGCCGTGGTATGACTCGCTCGATCATCCAGGCGCGTTCCAAATGGGAATCATGCGTAAATTGTTCGAATCGCGACCATTCCAGAAACTCGTTCCTGAGCGCGAAGTGGTGGCGAACGGCCCTGCATACGGCGGAGCGAAGATTCGCTCCGAGCGGGCCGATGATGGCTCTTTTGCTTTCATTTATTCGCCGCGAGGTGAATCCTTCACCGTCGACAAGAGCCGGCTGAAGGCTCCGCGCCTGAAGGAGATCTGGTTCGATACGCGTTATGGCGCTTCCTACCATTTTCATTCGACGACCAACGAGGGTTACCAGACCTATGCTCCTCCCACTTCGGGACGCGGACAGGATTGGCTGCTGATCCTCGAAGACGAAAGCGCAAATTTCCCATTGCCTCTCGATTACAAGCTAAGCGGAACGCAGAACTAGGCGGCAACTTGATCCTGCGCAATCGGCCGGCGATGGTTGGGCCTAACTCATGCGCGCTGGGTCTTGGAGGCCGGTGCCTCCGTTGACCCTCCCTGACTCGCGTGTTACTTTCAAAGGTTGCTGAGCGCCTATTGGGCGCTACCTTCCACACTGCACAAGGAACACCTTTTGACTCCAACCGCCGAGGCCACTGGACTGCGTAAGACTGCCTTGAACAGCGTGCACCGCGAGCTGCGCGCCAAGATGGTCGATTTCGGCGGTTGGGACATGCCGGTGGAGTACTCCGGGCTGATTGCCGAGCACATGGCCGTGCGCACAGGCGTGGGCGTGTTCGACGTCAGCCACATGGGGGACATCCTCATCCGCGGCCCGCAATCCCTCGCCGCGGTTCAGCACATCAGCATGAACGATGCTTCGCGGCTGCAGCAGGGACAAGCCCACTACTCGGCACTGCTGTATCCGGAAGGCACTTTCGTCGATGACGTGATCGTGCACAAGCTCGGCGAGAACGACTATCTGCTGGTGATCAATGCCGGTACTCGGGAGAAAGATGTGAGCTGGGTGCAGCAGAATGTCCGCGGCTTTCGCTGCCATGCCCAGGACTTAAGCGACTACTACACGCAGCTCGCCATCCAGGGGCCGCGAGCGGTCGATGTGCTGCGCAAGCTGACAAATGCGGATCTCTCCACCATGAAGAATTACTGGTTTACTTACGGAACAGTTTGCGGGCTGCCGAACACGATGATCGCTCGCACCGGCTACACCGGCGAAGATGGCTTCGAGATATACATTCCCTCCGACGAGCCGACCAGCCGCCGCGTCTGGAATGAAGTGCTTGAGGCGGGAAGGGAATTCGGCATCCTGCCGTGCGGCCTGGGCGCACGCAATACGTTGCGTCTCGAATCCAAAATGGCACTCTACGGGCACGAGATTTCCGAGACCATCAACGTCTGGGAGGCGGATCTTGGCCGCTACTGCAAAATGGATAAGCCGGAGTTTATCGGTCGCGAAGCGCTGGAGCAGCTGAAGGCTGCAGGTCTGAAGCGCATTCTGGTTGGCCTGGAAATGATCGAGCGTGGCATTGGGCGGGACGGCTACAAGGTCTTCAGCGAGTCAGGGGAGGAAATCGGATCCATCACCAGCGGCTCCCCTGCGCCATTTCTCAAGAAGAACATAGCTCTGGCCTACGTGCCGCCGGGTTACTCCCAAATTGGGACCACGGTACTGGTGGAAGTTCGCAGTCAGAAGATCAGAGCGCAGGTAGTACCCACACCGTTTTACAAGCGCGTAAAGAAATAAATAAAGGAAGAACGCATGCCTTTTCCCGCAAATTACCGCTACACCCGGGAACACGAATGGATCAAAGTGGACGGCGGTCAAGCCACAATCGGCATTACCGACTACGCGCAAAATTCTCTCGGCGACATTGTCTTCGTCGAACTACCTAAAGTAGGGGATGAGCTGTCGGCGGGCAAGACCTTCGGCAGCGTCGAGTCGGTGAAAGCGGTGTCGGACTTGTATGCTCCAGCGTCCGGTAAGGTCGTTGCCGTGAATGATGAGCTCAACGGGGCGCCGGAGAAGATCAACTCCGACGCGCATGGCGCGTGGATGGTCCGCATTCAACTGAAGGACGCAGGAGAGGTAAATAAACTGCTCTCCTCAGACGATTATGACAAGTTCGTCAAAGAGGAGGGAGGACATTAGGAAGTTGGCGATTTTTTGATTTTGCGATTTGGTGATGTTCTGACGTGATGAGTCCGCGGGTTTCCAATCACGAAATCGCAAAATCACGAAATCACGAATTGAGGTCATGCGTTATCTACCCAAATCTCCCGCTGACCGCGAGCTGATGCTGGAAGAGATCGGCGTCCGCTCGGTGGATGAGTTCTTCAAAGCCATTCCCGGCGAGTACCGGCTGAATCGCGATCTCAAAGTTCCGCGGCAGATGGCCGAATCGGAGATCATCGACTACTTCCGCGATCGCAGCCAGGAGAACGCGGCGGGCTACTCCGTCTTCCTCGGGGCAGGCGCATATCACCATTACCGTCCGGTCATCATCGATGCATTGGTGCAGCGCGGCGAATTTCTGACTTCCTACACGCCGTACCAGGCGGAAATCTCGCAAGGCACGCTGCAGGCGATCTTCGAGTTCCAGACGATGATCTGTGAGCTGACAGGCATGGATATCGCCAATGCTTCGATGTACGACGGCAGCACCGGCGCAGCAGAAGCCATCCTGATGGCGATGCGCGTTACCGGACGCGATCAGTCAGTAATCGCGCGCACGGTGCATCCCGAATACCGCGAGGTGATCCACACCTACCTCCATCACCGCGGCATGCCCATGCATTTTGTAGGTTATGCCGAGGACAGCGGCGAAGTCGATCTGGATCAACTTGAACGAGCGGTTACCGAGCAGACGGCATGCGTTCTGATTCAGAGTCCAAACTTCTTTGGCTCGATCGAGGACGTGGAAGCTGCCGCTGAGATGGCCCACCGCAAAGGCGCATTGCTCGTGGTTTCGATTGGCGAGGCACTCTCGCTGGGCATCGTGAAGCCTCCGGCGGCTGCGGACATTGTTTCAATGGAAGCACAGTCCTTCGGAGTGCCGCTCGGATTCGGCGGTCCCTATGACGGGGTTCTTGCAGCGAAAGAGAAATACGTGCGGCAAATGCCGGGCCGCCTGGTGGGCGAGACAAAGGACCGAAACGGGAAACGCGGCTACGTGCTGACGCTCTCAACGCGCGAGCAGCACATTCGGCGCGAGAAAGCTACTTCGAATATCTGCACGAACCAGGCGCTGGTCGCGCTGATGTCCACCATTTATATGGATGTGTACGGCCGCGAAGGCCTGAAAGACCTGGCCAAGCAGAACCTGGCGAAAGCCCACTACGCCGTGGGAGAGTTCGCGAGAAGAGCCAGGGTGCTCTTTCCGCGGGGGAAGCGATTTAACGAATTCGTAGTGCAAACCAAGGAAGATCCGCACGCGATCAACGACCGGTTGCTCGAAAAGAAGATCATTGGGGGATTCGCGTTGGAGAAGTTCTATCCCGAATTGGGCAATGCTGCCCTGTGGTGCTGTACGGAGATGAATTCTCGCGCGCAGATCGATGCCGCAATTGAGGCGGTGCAGGGATGAAGCCGAAGTCGCGCAAGGTCTCGCAGCACGTCACCCAGAACGAAGCGCTGATCTTCGAGAAGTCCTCGCCAGGAAAAAAAGCTTACCGTCTGCCGCCGCTCGATGTACCTGATGTCGATGCCGGGAAACTGCTAGGCGAGCAAGTGCGCGAGGACCTGGGACTTATGCCCGAGGTCAGCGAGATCGAGATTATCCGGCACTTCACCCGCCTCTCCACCTGGAATTATGCGATTGATCTCGGCATGTATCCGCTCGGCTCGTGCACGATGAAGTACAACGCGCGGGTAAACGAGTTCGTAGCAAGACTGGAAGGACTCGGCAACTCCCATCCGTATCAGCCGGAGAAGATCTCGCAGGGCGCGCTGCGCATCATGAAGACGCTCTCGGAGTGTCTTTGCGAGATCACCGGCATGGACGTGATCACGCTTCAGCCTGCTGCCGGAGCTCACGGCGAATTTACCGGCATCCTGCTGATGCGGGCGCATCACGAGTCAAAGGGCAATCCGCGAAAGAAGATCATCATTCCCGATTCGGCACACGGCACGAATCCGGCCACCGCGGCGATTTGCGGATACGAGATCATCAACCTCAAGTCCAGTGCCGAGGGCATGGTTGACGTCAGCCTGCTCGCCTCCTTGGTCGATGACACCGTAGCGGGCATGATGCTGACCAACCCCAGCACGATTGGCGTCTTCGAAAAAGATATTCACCGCATCGCCGATCTGCTGCACGACAAAGGCGCCCTCCTTTATATGGACGGCGCGAACATGAACGCGCTGGTAGGAAAGACGCGTCCTGGTGATTTTGGCGTCGATGTGATGCATTTGAATCTGCACAAGACCTTCTCTACGCCTCATGGTGGAGGCGGTCCCGGTTCAGGACCTGTGGCTTGTAAGAAACTCCTCGAGCCGTTCCTGCCGGCTCCGGTTGTGACAACGCGCGCGGATGGCAGGCTTGGCTTCGAGTACAACCGACCACAGTCCATCGGGCGGGTACGCGCGTTCTACGGGAACTTTGGCATGTTCGTGCGCGCGCTGGCCTACATCTTTGCCAACGGTCCCGATGGCTTGCGGCAGACTACGGAAGACGCCGTGCTGAATGCCAACTACATTCGCAAGAAACTGGACGGCATCTACGATCTGCCATATAAGACTGGGTCGATGCACGAGGTGGTCTTCAGCGACCGTCTGCAGACGCAGAACGGGGTAAAGACGGGCGACATCGCCAAGCGGCTGATCGACTATGGCTTCCATCCTTACACCACATCGTTCCCCCTGATTGTTCCCGGGGCGTTGATGATAGAGCCGACAGAGAGTGAATCAAAAGAAGAGCTCGACCTTTTCGTTGATGCCATGAAGTCGATTGCCCGCGAGGTGGAGGAGGATCCGCAGCTCGTGATCAGCGCGCCGCACGACACGCGAGTCGCCCGCATGGACGAGACGACGGCTGCACGCAAGCCGGTGCTCCGCTGGAAACCGGAGCAGACGAACGAAGCGCGACAAAGTCCCAAACCGGAATTGGTGGAAACGAGATAAGAGGCGTTTGAGTCTCGTCTCCATTTTCAAACGTCCAAACAACAGACTCGCTCGCACTCCCAGTGCGGAAGGCTAAAATCCGACCGAATTTGAAGAACCCCTATGTCTGTTTTCGACGAACATAAAGAGGAACTCGAAAAGCACGAGTTCATGATGGGCAAAGCTCGTGGCAGACTTGCCGTGACCATGGACCTGCTCACTGACGCGCTGATCCTCGTAGGTCAGCACGGCGTTTATTGCACCAGCAACCGCAATCCCAGCAAGCCGTCGATGGACCTGCAAACCGTGCTGAGCTCGATCGGCGGCGCCAAAGAACTCGTCTCGTCAGTTATGGAAGAATTACGGCAGAAGAACGAGTGTGCCGGTTGATTAACACAGCAGCTTCAGGCCTGCAGCCATCGTGAACGCCTGAAAATCGCGGTCGCGAGTCAGAAGTGGAATGGCTCCATGAATGCAGGATTGCGCAATTAGCGCATCTCCCAGTCGAGCTTTGCGATTGCGCGCGAGAACCTTCGCTCGCAAACGGCCGGCCTTCTCCCAAAAATCCACGGCCAGTTCCACGAGAGGAATCTGTATAAGAAGCGTCACGATGTCGCTCGGCAGCTTTGGATCGCTAAGAAGCTCGGTCAAGACCGGCGGCGGCATGACGACCTGCCGTTCTGCCAAGGCGCGATCCAATGCTTCGACGTCCGGGCCCTGATTCCCTTCCAGGAAGGCGATCCAGGTACTTGTGTCGGCGGCTATCATCGATCGTTTTTCAGACTCTTGGCGCTTCGACTAAAGCGAACAGTCCCGCGCCGCCGCCGCAGCTCCGCGTAGGCCTGCGAGGCGGCTAACAACTGCAAGCCTGTGCGCACGGTCTGTGTGACTCCGCTTCCCGTCGCCTGCCGGGCTTTATCCAGAAGCTCGTGAGGGATTTCGACTGTAATCTTGCGCGCCGTCTTCATTTTGTGAGTACTATACCATATCCGATACCAGCATCTTAGCTGGTATGTCGTGATAACGGTTGCCCACCAGGCGAAACTTAAATTACCGCTGCCTGAAGGCTCGTCGTCTCAGTCCGGCAAAATGATCATGACTTCCGTGGATTTAACCAGGGCGGCGGCAATCATCCCTTTGGCCAGACGCATTTCTCGGGCGGCGTCCGCGGTAATAATGGATGTGATCTTCTGATCACCGATGCCCAGCGTAACCTGCGCTAGGAGGCCGTCGATTTTCACGTCCAGTACGCGTCCAACGAGCTGGTTGCGTCCGCTGATTCGGCGGAAGCTCTGTCGGCGCTTGGGAATTGCGCCCCGCTTGCGTACGCCCGAAAGATACTTGTCGAGCTCCGATTCGGGAATGCGGTGATGCCCACCTGCAGTCCGAACAGTTTGCAGTTTGCCCCGATAGATCCACTGCTTGATGGCGGGATAGCTGATGCCGAGCACCTGGGCGGCGTCGCGAGGGGTGTAAAGCTTCAAACGAGCTCCTAAGCTGCTTAAGCGGTAAAGCTGCTAAACCGCGATTAAAGGTTGTAAACCAACCATTCGACGTTCGGCTTAGCAGCTTAGGAGCTTAGCAGCTCAGCAGCTAGATGTGACAATGGCTCAAACCCCGCTTTGCCAGATATTGTTGGTGGTAATCCTCGGCGCGATAGAACGGGGAAGCCGGAGTGATCTCGGTGACAATTGGGCGGCGAAACTTTCCGGAAGCTTGCGCCTGCTCTTTCGAAGCGCGCGCTACCCGCTCCTGCTCCGCCGAATGGAAAAAAATTGCGGAGCGATATTGCGTCCCGATGTCGGGCCCTTGCCGATTTAGCGTTGTCGGATCATGCATCGACCAGAATGCGTCGACAAGCTGCTCATAACCGACCTTGGCTGGATCAAACTCTACTTGCACAACCTCGGCGTGACCTGTCTCGTCGGTGCAGACGTCTTTGTAAGTCGGATTCTGCGTGTATCCGCCAAGATAGCCGACCGTGGTCTGAATCACTCCAGGGATCTGCCGAAATGCCTCCTCAACCCCCCAAAAGCATCCGGCAGCGAATGTCGCTGTCTCCATAAGTGCTCCTAAGATCCATTGTAGCGAAGCCTAAATTCACCGGTCCTTCAAACGAATCACGAACTTCAGTCCAGACCAGATCTCATCGACTGCGCAGACCTTCACGTCCACGAGACCCGCTTTTAAGCCCACTTCGCGGACGATATTCTCATCAAGATCGGTCTCCACGCCGGAAGACTTCTTAGGCCACGAAATCCAAAGCATTCCCGCCGGTTGGAGCGCGGCGCGTAATTTCGGTATCTCGGTCCTCAGGGTTGAGCGGCTCTTGGTAAACACGTGGGCAAAATCGATGTGATCGAGCTTTTTTACGCGCTCATATGCTCCGGCTTTTCCCAATTCGGCTTCGTAGCCTTGCGGGACGCCGCTGAACCAAACGCGCTGGCCTGCCTTTACGCCCAGTTTCTTGTGAAGCGGAGTGCCCGAGTAACCGGCTGTCTTCATATGGCATCCTTACTGATTGCAGAATATTCGCGTCCGATATACTGCGGTCTTCGGAGTCTCTCGCGCAACTAGACAATCATGGCCCTCATCGTTCGCTCTTCCGATATTCACGCCGCCGGCTGCTACACAACTGGCAACATTCGCAAAGGCGCAATGGTGGTGGAATACACCGGCCCGCGCATTTCGAAAGAGCATGCGGATGAAATCTACGAAGGACGGGCGACCACCTATTTATTCGGCCTGCGTGATGGCCGCGAGGTGATTGATGGGCATGGGGTCGCCATGTTCATCAATCACTCCTGCGACCCCAACTGCGAGACTGACGAGATCGACGACCGAGTGTGGGTCATCGCCATCCGCGATATCAAAGCCGGCGAGGAGCTCACCTACGACTATATGCTTTACGATGGCGCGGAAAACGATCCTGCCCCCTGCTACTGCGGATCTAAGAAATGCCGCGGCACCATGTATTCGCCCGAGGAAATCCGACGGCAAAGGCGGCTCAAGAACAAGAACGGGGCAGCCTGAGCGTACGCTACCCTGCGGAACGAAGATCCATCACCTAATTGCCGTCCGGTGGGACGCAATTCTACTTTCCTGCCGCGCTCGACACTGTGCTGTGTTGCACTAACCAGCTTTGCAAGTCGGCTCCCTGCAGCTTTCTGAGATCAATGCAAGAGTTAATCCGTTCAACAGCCTGGCGCATGGTTCTCTCCGCGCCGGGCACGGGATGTACGCGGAAAAAGCCACTCACCCGCGATACCGCATCAGCAGCGCAGAAGCTTCCCATATCTTCTACAAGGTAAGTATTACCAAAGCCGCCGACGAAGGTTTGCTCCACATCTCTCCAATGTGTCTCAAGGAATTTCCAAGCGCTTTCTCGAGCTGCCGGATTTCGTAGGAAGGTACCCAAATAGGAGCTCGCATCCTGATTGCGTATGGTGCCGGAGATTCCCAACTCCATGGCTTTTTGTACCAACTCAGGCTTCTCGAAACGGGAAAGAGCGTTCATGTAGCGCCTGCGCAGCGTTTGGTCGCTTGTGTTCTCCAGCGCCTCGGCAAGTTGATTGAAGAGTGCATCGTCGCCTTGACTGGCGGCGATAACGAGGGCGGGTCCGGCGGTGAGAGGATCGGCTGAATCTGGATCACGCAGCGCCTTCTGGGCTATATCGCGGGCTTGCGCGATGACTTCGCTATCGCGTCCGATAAGTCCAAGACGCTCGAACAGATCTGCCGCCAAGGTTTTTTGCTCGGGATCGCTGGAACTCTTGACCTCTGCGTACACGGGGCGCAGCACATTAAGCACAAACTGTTGGAAGTGGCTGCGCTCGTCGTCTGTGATGAGCTCGCGATGCAAGTAGTCAAGGCTTTCCAGAACCGGATCCCATACGGCGCGCAGGCGTTCGCCCTTAAGCTGCGAAACCAGATCGAGGTACTTGCCGATGGGAAGTCGACCGACCCGCATCAACGCCCATTGATCGCCCAATATGGAGATGCGCTCGGCAGGAAGCAAACCGCTTTCCAACTGTTTCGTAAGCTGGTCCTGTAAGTTGCGCTCGTATTCAGTTCGGTAATACCCATGGCCGTGTGCGTTAGCAAAGATCAGTGCACTTTGCGGATTGCCGGTCTCCTGCCCTCTGCTGGATATCAGTGAGCAATACTCGTTGCCCTGAGGCGTCACAGGGTGGAAGCAGACGGGAACATTCCAAAACTGCTGACTCGTACCAAGCAGCCCGCGGTCGGCGAACATGCGCTCCTGTGACACGGCCTTTTGGCCATTGTCCTCGGAGACATGCAGCAACGGTTCGCCAGCCTGCACCACGAAGCTCGACATAATCTTGTCCACCGGCTTTCCGGAAACTCTTGTCATGGTTGTCCAGAAATCCTCTGCCGTTGCGTTTCCGAATTCGTGAGCCTGTAGATAGGTCTGTACGCCTTTACGGAACACCTCGGGCCCAATGTAGTACTCCACCATGCGCAGCACTGACGCTGCTTTGCCGTAAGCGATTCCGTCGAACAGTTCGTTGATCTCAGCTGGAGTCTCCGCTTTCTGCCGGATTGGTCGGGTGTTCTTAAGAGCGTCGAAGCTCAGAGTGCGATTCGTTTCTGCCACCTCACCCAGTTCTTCGTGCCACTCAGGCTTCCATTTTGCCAATGGCCGAGTCTCCATCCAGCTGGCGAATCCTTCGTTGAGCCAGATGTTGTCCCACCATTTCATCGTGACCAGATCGCCGAACCACTGGTGCGCAGTCTCGTGGGCCACCACTACGCCCACTCGCTGATAGTTGTCTAGCGTCGCGACTTTAGGATCAAGCAGCATGTCGCTCTCGCGATAGGTGATTGCGCCGGCGTTTTCCATTGCGCCTGCGGCGAAATCGGGAACCGCGATCAGATCGAGCTTGCCGAATGGATACGGAATTCCGAAGTAGTCGTTGTAGTAGTGGAGTGCATATTCCTCGGCTTCGAGGGCAAAGCGGGCATTCTGGACTTTGTCCGGAGTTGCGCAGGCCCGGATTGGGACGCCATCAGTCTCTCCGCTCAGGCATTGAAAATCGCCGACGAGCATTGCCACCAGGTAGGTGGATAGTTTCTTAGTAGTGGCGAAGTGCAACGTGTGCTTACCGTCGCCGGGGCCCGGAATGTCCGATATCAGCTTTTCATTCGAGATGGCGGTATCGCCCTTGTCGACCACGAGAGTGATATCGAAGGTTGCTTTTTTGTCAGGCTCGTCAAAGCTTGGAAAGGCGCGGCGTGCGTCTGTAGCCTCAAACTGGGTGACTGCATAACGACGTCTCGCGGTTTGGCTGAGGTAAAAGCCGCTCAGCTTATTGTTCAGTGTTCCGTTGAAGACGAAGTGCAGCTTCGCCGACCCTGCTGCGATTTCATGCGGGGCGATGATGCTTGCCTGCTCACGGTCAGGATCGAGCGCGATTTTGGCCGTCACAGTGGAACCGTGACTTTCCACCGTAGCGGAGACGAACTTAAGTTCCGCGGCATTGAGCACGATGGTTGTAGCGGGCTTAGAAAGTCGGACGTCGATGATTTCATCGCCCGCGAAGGTGGCGTTTTGCAGGTCGGGAGTAAAGCTCAGCTGATAGTGCTCCGGAACCACTCCCTGTGGCAGTCGCTGGGCAAGGCCAACGTTCGGTAAAAAGACTGCGATGAAAACAAACAATAACTTCTTCATTAAAACTCCTAGTGGACAATCAGTCTTCCGTTTTGCACAGTTGCTCGGCACTTTTCCGTGCCGAACCAATAGCAGATCTCGCGATAATCTTTGATGTCGAAAATAGCGAGGTCGGCGTCTTTTCCCCTTTCGATACTCCCTTTTCTGGAAGCAAGCCGAAGAGCATGTGCGCCGTTGATCGTCGCCGCCGTGATCGCTTCCGCCGGGCTCATCCGCATTTGCGTGCATGCCATTGACAGCACCAGAGGCATGCTCGTGGTCGGTGACGTTCCAGGATTGTAATCAGTAGCCAACGCAACAGCCGCCCCGGCATCGATCAGCCTTCGTGCCATTGGGTATTTATGCGCGAGAAAGTACGAGGCTCCTGGAAGCAGAGTTGCAACGGTCTCCTGCTTTGCCAGTGCGTCCAGATCCTTATCGGTGAGACAGTCGAGATGATCGAAGGAAGCCGGCTGAAACCGCCCAAGGCGTGAGAGTTCCTGAGGTGTGAACTGGCAGACATGCGCTCGCATTCCCAGACCGAATCTCTGCGCCGCCTCAAACACACGTTCGGTTTGCGCCATGCTGAAAGCGCCACGCTCGCAAAAGACATCTACGAAATCTGCAAGTTTCTCGCGTGCGGCGGCCGGAAGCATGTCATTGCAAACGAGATCCACATAAGCGTCAGCTCTTTGCTGAAATTCCGCGGGAACGACATGTGCGCCAAGTAAGGTCGCGACCAGCGTCCCATTCCAGGACTCTGCCGCTTTGCGAATGGCGCGAAGCGACTTGAGTTCCGCATCGGTAGTGAGTCCATATCCGGACTTAGCTTCCACTGTCGTCGTTCCCGACTTCTGCATGTGCCTGAGAGCGCTCAAGACGTGTTGTCTAAGCTCTTCCTCCGACGCATTCCGGACGCCTTCGGTACTGGCGCGAATGCCGCCTCCGGCTTTGGCGATCTGCTCGTATGTGTTCCCTTGAATCCGCTGTTCGAAATCGACGAGCCTGGGCTCGGTGAAGACCGGATGCGTGTGGGAATCGACAAATCCCGGGATTACGACTCCGCCTGCACAATCAAACGTCTCGACGTTCGGGCCCGCGCTGTGAGCATGAGTCTCAACATGTTCACGTGTACCGACGGCTACGATTCTTCCCGCGACGCAGAAAACTGCAGCTTCCTTAACGATGTCCAGCTCCGCGAGCTCTCGTCCGCGTCTGGGACGCTCGTGGGTGAGACCAGGTTTAAGAGTGAGGAGCTGACCGATATTGACGAGGAGAAGGGAAGCGCCAGCCAAGCTATTCGCTCTGGTCTCGCATCGGAATTCTTATGCCTTTGCGATCTGCAAATGCGTGCGCCTCTTGATAGCCCGCGTCCGCATGACGGGCAATGCCTATGCCGGGATCGTTGGTGAGAACGCGCTCGATGCGCTTCGCCATTGCATCGCTACCGTCCGCAACGGTCACCTGCCCCGCATGCTGCGAATAGCCGATTCCGACTCCGCCTCCATTGTGGATCGAAACCCAACTGGCGCCGCTCGAAGTATTGAGCAGAGCATTCAGCAGTGGCCAGTCGGCAATGGCATCGCTCCCGTCTTTCATTCCTTCGGTTTCCCGAAATGGGGATGCAACCGAGCCGCAGTCGAGATGATCGCGTCCCATGACGATAGGCGCCTTCAGCTTGCCCCGCTTCACTAAGTCGTTCAGCGCTAGACCAAATTGCGCGCGCTCTCCATACCCGAGCCAGCAGATTCGCGCTGGCAGTCCCTGGAAGCGGATACGCTTCCTCGCAAGGTTGATCCAGCGGCTGAGAATCCGATTGTGCGGGAACATTTCGAGGACAAGGTCGTCAGTTGCCGCAATGTCTGCCGGCTCTCCGGAGAGCGCAACCCAACGGAACGGCCCGCGTCCTTCGCAAAACAGCGGACGAATATACGCCGGAACAAATCCAGGGAAGTCGTAGGCGTTCTTCACTCCACGCTCGAAGGCAAACGTCCGGATATTGTTGCCATAGTCGAAGGTCACGGAGCCGGACTTCTGCAGCGTGAGCATTCCTTCGACGTGACGGGCGATCGAGTCGAGCGATCGTTCGAGATATGCCTTTTCATCTTTTCGTCGTAGTTCGTCCGCTTGCTCGACACTCAGTCCCGAGGGAATGTAGCCGTTGAGAGGATCATGGGCAGAGGTTTGATCGGTGAGAATGTCCGGCTTCACTCCGCGCGCTGCCAGCTCGGGAATCACGTCGGCGCAGTTGCCGATCAGCCCGACTGAAATTGCTTCCTTCTTGCGAATCGAATTCTTCAGGATGCGCAACGCTTCATCAAGCGTATTAACCATGAAGTCGCAGTAGCCGGTCTTCAGGCGCTTCTTGATGCGCTCCGGATTTACGTCGATGCCGAGGAAACATGCGCCTGCCATCGTCGCCGCGAGAGGCTGTGCGCCCCCCATGCCGCCCATTCCGCCGCTGACGATCAGCTTTCCAGCAAGATCGCCTCCGAAATGTTTTTCTCCGGCAGCGGCAAAGGTTTCGAATGTACCCTGAATGATCCCCTGCGACGCGATGTATATCCAGGAGCCCGCAGTCATCTGGCCATACATCATCAAGCCGGCTCGCTCCAGCTCGTTAAACTTTTCCCAGTTTGACCAATGGCCGACCAGGTTGGAATTGGCAATCAGAACGCGAGGGGCGTAGTCATGCGTTTTGAAAACTCCAACCGGCTTTCCCGATTGCACCAGTAGGGTCTCATCATTTTCGAGCTCGCGAAGCGAGCGCACGATCGCCTCGTAGCATTGCCAATTACGCGCGGCGCGCCCAGTTCCTCCATAGACGACAAGATCCTGAGGGCGCTCGGCAACCTCATCGTCAAGGTTGTTCATGAGCATCCGCATGGCGGCTTCCTGCTGCCATCCCTTGCAGGAAAGCTGCGTTCCGCGTGGAGCGCAGATGGCGGTGCGGGAAAGAGGGGGCGCTTCAGTTTCTACCGGCATAGATGGACATCGGGAACTTCGGCAAACCATTTAGCCTACGGCTTTGTTCAAGCAGAGGCAAGATAGAGAGATGCGGCTCGCAAAGCCCAGGGGTAATTAATCGGACCAAAGCTCTTCGGCGGTTAGGCTGAGCTTGGGATGTCGTAGGCCGATGCGCCTGCTGACGGTGAATGCCTCTGCCAATCCTGGATGCGCGATGTTCCGTCCGGAGTTCCCCGAAGTCACTCCGTTCTCAAAGCTTGCATGGGTTCGATCGCGGCAGCGCGTCCGGCCGGAAGGATGCTGGCGATCAGCGCGCACACCCCGAGCGCTCCCAGAGCAAAAGCGAGGCTCAGCGGATCGAACTTCCCGATTCCGAACAACTGATGCGCGAGCCAGTGCTTCGCCAGAAAGCAGAGTGGGATTCCGAGCAGAAGTCCGATGCCTACCTGCGCGAACGCGCCCCGCAGCATGAGGCCGACGATGTTGCTGCGATTGGCTCCCAACGCCATACGCAGGCCCACTTCGCTGGTTCTGCGCGCCACGCGATAAGCGGTCACGCCGTAAAGCCCCACCGACGCAAGCAGCAGCGCAATCAGTCCAAACGCATTGCTAAGGCGTGCGATAAGCGTGTTTTCGCTTGATTGGATACTCACCAGTTCCTCGAAGCTGCGCATGGATGTCGGAGTGAGATTGGGATCGATTTCCGCCAGCACGCGCCGAACGGTTGGAGCAAAGCTGTCCGCATCGCCATTCACATGCAACGCGATGGTGCCCATATACATCGAGGCCTCTTCTATGCGGTTGTCCTCCTGAGTTTCGTAATGGATCTTCTGCGGTAAAGCCACAAAAAACATCGGGCGTGCCGGACGGGAGGGATTTCCATATTTCGCATCTTTAGCTACTCCCACGATTTCGTAGTCCCCCGCATGGCTGCGCTCGTCTTTGCCAAAGTGTTTGCCGATTGGATCCTCATTGGGGAAGAACTTTCGTGCGAACGCCTCGTTCACGACTGCGACATTCTGCGAGGTTGCTGTGTCCTGCTCGGAGATGCCGCGCCCCCGCACGATGGGCGTGCCGATTGTCTCGAAGTAGTTAGCGCTTACGCGATCCCAGGAAGAGCCAAAGTCGCCGGTCTTGCCGGCAAAGAATATATCTTCGCCCCAGTTGTTGCCTTGTTGGGCGGTGTAGAGCGCAAGACTTTCGTTAACCACTCCTGGAGTGTGCCGGAATCGCTCTTCCAGTTGTTGATAGAGGCCGATTACCCGTTCTTGGGTATATCCGGCGCTATCCGGGCTTATCTGCACGATCAAACGTCCTTGCCGCTCGAATCCATACGACTGGCTGGACAGATTTTTCAGACTCTCGGTAAGCAGGGCTGCAACGCTTAGCAGGACGAGCGACACCGCAGCCTGCAAGACGATCAACGACCGCTGAGGCAGTGCAGAGGCATCTCTTGTCACGCGTCCAACACCGCGCAGAGCTTCAGCCGGATCCAGGCGCGAGGCGATCCAAGCGGGTCCAACGCCGAAAATAATTCCTGTGGCAGCGGCCACCGCGCAGGTGAACAAGAGCACCGGCAAAGAAGGAGAAGTTGAAATCGGCACGTTTGGCGAGCCGCGGAAAGCAATCAACAGCATGCCCTTGCTGGCGTAAAGAGCGACCACAAGGCCTAGAGCGGCCCCAAGCACAGAGAGCACAAGGCTCTCCGTCAGCTGGGCGCGTATGATGCGGGTTCGCGTGGCGCCGATGGCGAGTTGCAGAGACGTTCGAGCGCGAGTGGCCGTTCCTCTGGCAAGCAGCAGGTTGGCGAGATTCGCGCAGGCAATAATGAGAATTGCCGCGGAAGCCGCTAGCAGCAGAATCAACCCTTGTTCGTAGCTGTCCTTCATCGAGTTGATTCCGGCGCCACCTGGCGCCAGGTGGATTACCTGCTTGTCGATTTGTTTCAGATCCTGGTGTGTGCTCGCGTTTCCCGGAGTGAGCAGGTACTGGCGCAACTCGGTGGTAAGTTGTGCAGCCACCTGAGAGGGGACCGCATCGGCTCGCAGGCGGCCAATGAGATAGAGCCAACCGGCCGAGGTCTGATGCAGCAGCGAGTTCTCACGGCTAAAGTCGGGCTCCAGCGCAAGAGGAAGCCAGAAATCCGGGGGATCGCTCTCCAACCGGTCGCCAAAGAACGCCGGCGGAGCAATACCGACAATAGTTACCGGATGGCCGCTCATCACAACCGGCGCTCCCATGATGGAACGATCCAGTCCAAACTTCTGCTGCCATGTGCGATAGCTGATCACCGCGACCGGGGCGCTGCCCGCCTTGTCGTCCTCAGCTGAAAGCGTCCGGCCGGAATACGCGTTTACACCCAAGGTGGAGAAGTAATTTCCGGAGACGAACTCGCCGCTCAAAGCCTGCGCCGGAGTGGTTGAGTCAAGCCGCCGCACGCTAAGATCCGGACGGTTGGTCTGAGCCGCAGCTAGTTGTTCGAACGACGGAGTATGATCGCGCGCGTATTGATAGAACGGATAGGCAAACATTGACCAGTTGTTCTGCAGATCGCCTTCGACGCAGCAGTTGTATTCGTCTCCCAGTTTGTATAGCTGCGCGGGATTAGCCACCGGCAAATTCTTCAGCAAGACTCCGTGGACGAGCGTAAAAATCGCGGTGTTTGCTCCGATACCGATGGCCAGGGTTATAAGCGCTGTGATGGTAAAACCGGGCGATTGTCGGAGCTGCCGCAGTGCGTATCGGATGTCCTGAGTCACAGTCTGCATAAGAAAGTCTCCAGAGACGGTTGTCGCAATTGGCATTCCAGCAGATTCTCCGCAGGATCAATTACTTGCGGCCAAACGCCGAATTCAGGTGTTCGATAACGAACGTTGCGTGGTTCGTCGCCGTATCACACGCGCGCGGTCGGACATTCGGCGCGGTGCAGCGTCAAACGGATGATATCCAAGTTGAAGGAGTTCATATCAGTGAAGACAGGCTGGATGAAGACGTTACTCGTCTTGCTCGTGCTTAGCGGACGCATGGCAGTCGCGGCTCCACCGGAAGGTATTTTTCAGGGCTGGGACGGCGAGTGGACACACGTATCCCAACAACTCATTGCCTTAGCGGACGCCACACCGGAGGACAAGTTCTCGTGGCGTCCCGCTCAAGGCGTTCGCTCCACCAGTGAGGTGTACATGCACATCGCTTGGGCGAACCTCTATCTGTTGAGTTTCACTGGTCCGAAGATGCCGGCAAACCTTCCTCAACACGCCGAGAAGACCATCACTTCAAAAGCTGATGTGATCCGCTGGCTGAAACAGTCCTTGGAAGCTGTTAAGCAAGCTCACGTGAAAGAGACGCATAAGGGCCTGCAGCGAAAAGTGCGGGTGTTCGATGGAATCAACACAAACGCCGAAGGTGTGTATCTGCGGATTATCATCCACGACAACGAGCACATGGGTCAGCTGGTGGCGTACGCGCGCATGACCGGAGTGGTGCCACCCTGGTCGCAGTAGGTATGGGACTATTCTCGCGCGTTGATGGCTACCGACCTGCGCCGGCGGGTTCCTTGCTCGTTTCGAGCGCCTGAATCACGGCGTCGGCGAATTCGCTGGTTCCAGACTTGCCGCCAATGTCACGCGTAGTCTTCTTTCCCTCGGAATAGACGCGCTGCAGCGCCGCGTGCATGCGCTCGGCAGCTGCGGTTTCGCCGATGTGACGCAGCATAAGGACGGCAGACTGCATCACGGCAGTGGGATTAGCTAAGTCCTTGCCCGCAATGTCGGGCGCCGAGCCGTGGACGGCTTCAAAAATGGCACACTCGTGTCCCAAATTGGCACCGGGCACCAATCCAAGACCGCCGACAAATCCAGCACAGAGGTCGGAGATGATGTCGCCGTAGAGGTTCTCCATCACCATCACGTCGTATTGATAAGGGTTGGTCACCAGTTGCATACATGTGTTGTCGACGATGTGCTCGGCATATTGGATGTCGGGATAGATTTCCGCCGTATCGCGGCAGCAGCGCAGGAAAAGGCCATCCGTCAACTTCATGATGTTGGCTTTGTGAATTGCGTGGATTTTCTTGCGGTGATCGCGCCGGGCATAGTCAAAGGCGAAGCGTGCGATGCGCGTAGAGGCCTTCTCGGTGATGATCTTCAGGCTTTCGACCACGCCGGGAACCACTTCGTGCTCGATGCCGGAGTACTCGCCCTCAGTATTCTCGCGCACAATGACAAGATCGATCCCTGGATAGTTCGTCTTGATGTTAGGCAGGTTGCGAATGGGACGGAAGTTGGCGAAAAGCTCGAACTTCTTTCGCAACGTGACGTTGATGCTGGCGAAGCCGCCAGCGATCGGCGTGGTAACCGGACCTTTCAGACCAAGCCGTGTCCGCTCGACCGATTCGTACAGCTCTTTGGGAATGTATTGCTTCGTCTTGGCGTAAGCATCCGCCCCGGCCTGATGAGTCTCCCACTCAAACTTCACACCGGTAGCTTCGAGCACGCGTACAGTCGCGTTGATAACCTCAGGACCAATGCCGTCGCCGGGGATGAGTGTGACTTTGTGGATCATAGTGAAAACAGTTTCAAAGCTTCAGGTTTCGAGTTTCGGCGAAGCTAGAATTCCTTTCTGGCGCGAAACGCCGGGAAGGCAATCCGTCGACAAAATCCAGAATCTGTAGAGCGACAATCGCTGCCGAGTGGCTCTGGGGGAACCTGAAACTCGATACGCTTTTTCCTGAAACGCTCTTTCCTAATGATGCTTGGGGCTGGTTTTTGCCTTCTTCGCTTCCTTACTCATCAATTGTTCCAGCTCAGCGCCAAACTCGCGAACGTCCTTGAAGTCACGGTAGACAGAAGCGAACCTTATGTATGCCACCGTGTCCTGCTGCTTGAGATGTTCCATGATTAGTTCGCCCACTTCAGAGGTCGTCCGTTCCCGCTCTGGGGAATCGATGACGAAGCTCTCGGCCTCATTCACAATCTGTTCCAGGCGTCCCATCGAGATGGGGCGTTTTTCGCAGGCCTTCAGCAGTCCGGACAAAACTTTTTGACGGTCAAATTTCTCCCGGCGTCCATCTTTCTTTACGACCATGTATGGAATCTCATCTATGCGCTCGTAGGTGGTGAAGCGTTTTTCACACTTCATGCATTCCCGGCGCCGGCGGATAAGCTCCCCCTCCTTGCTTTCCCGAGAATCCACTACTTTGTCATTGATAAAACCGCAGAAGGGACACTTCATCGAGGGTCTGTCGCTGAAGCCATTGTAGCAGGGCACTTTTGCGCCACTTGCTGTTGCAATCGCCGTTTCAGCAGAAGCGTGTGGCGCGTTTTGTTACCGGCCGTGAGCTGAGTGACCAACAGTAATCCGCCTATTTATCAACAGAATTCACAGGCAGGTGCCTCGATTCTTGTGGGATATACTTCGACTGCGCCGAATAAAAATTCTCCCCGCGAGGTTCCGCTTTCATGTCTGCCAGGGCGCTCCCCGAGCTCGAGTCCGCTGTTTCCATCGATGAATTTCAAGCCCTTGAAGAAAAGGTTTACAAGACGATTGAGCTTTTGAAGTCGGCCCGAGAAGCGAAGGCCATTGCCGAGCGCGATGTGAGCCGACTGCGGGAACAGCTCGAGGATCGCGAAGAGGAAGTTGAGACTCTGCGCCAACAGATGGTTTCGTTGCGGCGCGAGCGAGAGGAAGTGCGCGGCCGCGTGGAGAAGATGCTGAAACAAATCGAGACGTTGGCGGAGGTGTAGCAATGGCCACGGCGAAGGCAAGCCAAGCAGCTGCAGGAAGCATCCGCGTAGAAATCTACGATCAGGCGTATAACCTGCGTGGCATTGATCCCGAATACATCGTCAAGCTGGCCGAGTATGTTGACCTAAAAATGCGTGCGGTCTCGGAGAAAACCGCAACAGCGGATTCGCTGCGCGTGGCCGTTCTTGCCGCGCTGAACATCGCCGACGAATATCACCTTCTTAAGAAAAGGTACGACGCTATCGCCAGCATCTACGAGCAAAGAGCCAGTTCGCTTTCAGGGATGCTGGACGAAATCATCGATGAGCGGAAAATCGGTTGAACGAATCGAACCTCGATCATTGAACAACGCTTTACTGGGGGACATCTGCGCTTAGGGAACCCTGCTCTGCAGCTTTCAGGCCCTGAGATAACCGATCACCAGATCGCCCGATAACCCGATTCTTCGATCTCCCTATTCTTCTGATTCCCAATTACCTTAGTCTCTTGCCATCTGCAGGCGGTTTAACTAGCATCAGGAAGGAAGCCAGCCTGCAAAGCAGGTATTGGCGGTAACCGTTTATTGAACCAACATTCAATGAACAGGGGGCTCGACTCGAAAAATCGGTTCGGTGTGCGAGGTTCCGCCAGTACGGAAATGCCTAAAGAACCGCGGAGAGTTCCCACCGTCTTACGACGGGTTCATGAACGGCCCGCCTCGGTACGGCCCCGCGGGTTGGCTTTTTCAGCTTCTCTCCCTCCCGACCTTGCGGGATAGCCCGCCAACAAGCCCACAACCGCCAGTTGTGCAGCCGCACTCGAGAGAAGGCGTTCGCATCCGAGTGGTGAAGGCATCCGCAGCACGCGATTAACCTGCTATTGCGGGCAAACTGCACTTGGGCAGCGTGTATCCCACAATCGACCCTCACTAAAGAGGAAGAATTGGAGGATCTATGCATCTGCTGTGGTGGATTATCGTCGGTCTGATCGCCGGCTGGGCAACTGGAAAGATCATGCGTGGTTCAGGGTTTGGTCCCTTGATGGATATTGTGGTGGGAATTGTCGGAGCAATTGTGGGTGGCTGGATCATGCGAGCCCTCGGTTTCTCCGGTCAGGGCGGCACCATCTACACCATTCTTGTAGCGATTCTGGGCGCGGTTGTATTGACCTGGATCGTTCGCCTGATTACAGGTGACCGCGGTACCCGGGCAAGCGGCGGGATGAAGCGGGTCGCATAACTGTCTAATGCATGCCGATGCCCCGCTTTTTTAGCGGGGCTTCACTTCGTTGCGGCCCAACGAATTATTTTACGAACTTGGCGCGCAGGAATAGACTCGCAGTTTCCCGACTATGCGGCTCTCTTTCCTGTGCCTTCTTTTTTTCTCAGCCTCCTCTGTGATCACGAATGCAGATGGAACCTCGTCGACCGAACCATCTCGAATCTCTCTTGAGAAGAACTGGCATATTCAATCTTCATGCAAGCTGCGCGATGGCGGCGAACAGATCTCGCGCGTGGGTTACAAGACTTCGGGGTGGCTCGCTACCACGGTGCCGCATACCGTTCTTGGCGCGCAGATAGATGCGAAACTCTTTCCCGACCCGTTCTATGGAATGAACCTTCGTGCCATTCCGGGAATGACCTATCCCATCGGCAAGATATTCAGCAACATGCCGATGCCCGATGACAGCCCTTATAAGTGCTCATGGTGGTATCGCACCGAAGTTAGCCTGCCGGCTCATCTAAAAGATAAATATAGCTGGCTACACTTTGACGGCATCAACTATCGCGCGAACATCTGGGTGAATGGCAAGCAGATCGCCAACGTCGATCAGATCGCCGGCGCGTATCGGCTTTACGAGTTCGATGTCAGAGATGCCCTGCGTCCTGGATCATCGAACGCGGTTGCCGTGGAGATCTTTGCGCCGACTGAGACCGATCTGGGAATTAACTTTGTCGATTGGAATCCCATGCCTGCGGATAAAGCCATGGGGCTGTGGCGCCCGGTCTACCTAACCTTCGGCGGTCCCGTTTCGGTGCGCTGGCCGGCTGTGAGCACGCGGTTTACCGATGACACATTGAAGACCGCGGAGCTCACCGTCACAGGTGAATTGCGCAATGCGACTGAGCAACCAATGAGCGGCATTGCGGAGGTAGTCCTCGAGGGGATTGGCCGACTCTCGCAGCAAGTCACTCTGGCGGCAAACGAGCAGCGAAGTGTCGTGTTCGCACCGGAGGACTATCCAAAATTACGCCTGGAGAATCCGAAGCTGTGGTGGCCATATCCCCTCGGAGAACAGACTCTGTACAAAGTCGAAATGCGCTTTGTGGCGAATGGGGAAAGCTCTGACGCCGCGACAGCGAAGTTTGGGATCCGTGAGATTACTGACGAAAAAAATCCAAATGGTTACGAACTTTTGCGAATCAACCATCACAACATACTCATCCGCGGCGGCGGCTGGGCGCCGGATATGTTTCTCCGGACGGATACCGAACGCATTGAGAACGAGATGCGGCATGTTCGCAATCTCGGCCTTAATACCATTCGGCTTGAAGGAAAACTGGAGACAGACGAGTTCTTCGATCTCGCCGATCGTTATGGAATTCTCGTGATGGCGGGGTGGTGCTGCTGCGATCACTGGGAACATTGGGACAAGTGGACTGCTGCCGACCATGACATCTCGAAAGCCTCGCAAAGCAGTCAAATTCTTCGCCTGCGCAGCCACCCGAGCATGTTGGTCTGGCTAAATGGCAGCGACAATCCTCCGCCGGCAGACGTCGAATCAGACTACATTTCCATTTTGAAACAGTACCGCTGGCCAAATCCGTTCATCTCTTCAGCGAGTGCGACTCCAACTACCGTCACTGGACAGAGCGGAGTAAAGATGACGGGTCCCTACGACTACGTACCGCCATCTTACTGGCTCGTTGATCCCGGACACTGGGGAGGGGCGTGGGGGTTCAACACGGAAACCAGTCCGGGTCCTGCTCCACCTCTTCTCAGTTCGATCGAAAAATTTATCCCGAAACAAAACTTGTGGCCGCATGACGACGTCTGGAATTTCCATGCCGGTCTTGGCAGCTTCGGTCAGACAAAAATCTTCGACGACGCTATGGCAGCAATGTACGGGGCACCAACCTCACTCGCGGACTATGAGCGCAAGGCCCAGGCAATGACCTACGAAGGCGAGCGCGCGATGTTCGAAGCGTTCGCGCGTAACAAGTACAACTCGACTGGCGTGATCCAGTGGATGCTCAACAACGCCTGGCCATCGGTGATTTGGCATTTGTATGACTATTATCTGGTTCCCGGAGGCGGCTACTTCGGTGCGAAGAAAGCGAATGAGTTGGTGCACGCGCAATATTCCTACGATGACCGGTCTATCGTCGTGGTGAACGGCCTTTACCAGTTGCAGCGCGGCCTGCGACTACGAGTAAGAGTTTTTGATCTCAGTTCGAAGGAGCGGTTCAACGATACCAAGATCGTGGATCTCGGCCCTGATGCAGTTGCGAAACTTCCGGCAATTCCGGACATCGCCGATCTTAGCTCTCCGTTTTTCGTTCGTCTAGATCTGAGCGATGCCGCCGGGAAAACTCTCTCTTCAAACTTCTATTGGGTTCCAACTCAGCTTCCCGAATTAGATTTCGAAAAAAGTAACT
>JAFAUE010000290.1 GCA_019243475.1 Acidobacteriota bacterium
CCCGTGCCGCAGGGGGCAGTGGTCCTGGTGAATTCCATTACTTCTGGCATTACTCCGCGCTTTGACGGTGATGCCTTGCGCTTCCTCGTGGAAGCGCGCAACGTGGTGGGAATTGGAAACGGAGGGAGCGAGCTCGTTGATCCGCAACTCGGCTCCTACCTGGCGAGTAAAGGGATATATGAGCTCCAGGACGTGCACGACTTGGATCTGTTACCGCGCTCCGGCGCGATCACTATCGTCGCGCCCCAACATATGAGTGGTGCCTCCGAGGGTCCGGCGAGAATCATGGCCCTGCTGCGTTAGCGTTTCCTCACAGACCGAGCTTCCACGCCGTGTAGCTGAATGCTTCCCGCACATCTGTTCGAATGCGGCGCCACAAGGGTCGCGGACGAGTGTCCGGCCGCGGCGACGCATACACCGCAACACCCTGCTGCTCGAGCATCTGCTTTACGCGAAACAGGTGGTATCCGTCGCTGACCGCGACACAGGTATGCAGGTGGTTCATGCGCAGAATGTTCGCCACTCGCGCCGCCGATTCGCTGGTATCGCTGCTTTGCGTTTCCGCAATCACAGCGCTGTCAGGTACTCCCCTTGAAACGAGGTAGTCGCGCCCAACCCCTCCCTCGGTAAATCGGGGATCTTCGGCGGCGCCTCCCGTTGTCACGATCAGAGGCGCCAGGTTTTCGCGAAACAATGTGTACGCATGGTCCAGCCGAGCTTTGTAGATAGGTGAGGGATGTCCCGAGTATTCAGCTGCGCCGAACACCACGATGGCGTCTGCCGACCTGGTTTCGTCGCGGGCAGATTGCCGGCCAATGCGCCAAGCGACTCCGCCAATCCATGCAGCCGCCCCTGCGGTCAACACGAGGCCGACTCGCAACCAAAGCCGGGGAGAGGATTGCTGCCGTTCGAAACTCGTGGACATCAGTGCCAGAGGATTTGTGAAATTTCATCGGCCGGAATCGCGCCTTCGCGGATAATCTGCCACTCCGGCGGCTCGCCGCTCAGATCGACAATCGTCGTTGGTAAATCGCGCTGTGTTGGGCCGCCGTTCACAATGATGGGAACGCGCTCGCCCATCTGCTCACGTACGCATTCCGCAGTCGTACATTCAGGAGCCCCGACGAGGTTGGCCGATGTTGCCGTTATGGGAAAACCCATTTCGCGAATGATGGCAACGGGTATGGCGGCGGCAGGCACGCGAATCGCAACGTTTCCGGTATTCGCGGTTACTTTGAGCGGCAGACGCGAGCTGGCTTTCACGATCATAGTCAGCGGTCCAGGCCAATACTTTTGCGCGAGTTCATGAAACACCGAAGGAAGGTTGCGCGAGAGCTCCGCCGCCTGATCCACGCTCTCCACCAGCAACGATAGAGGCTTGTGCCGGGAGCGGCTTTTGATCTCATAGATCCGCTCCACAGCGCGAAGATTTACCGGATCCGCTGCCAGGCCATAAAACGTGTCGGTCGGCATGCCCAGCACCAGTCCCTGTCGAATACGGTTGGCCGCATAGCTTACGAGCTTGGCCTCCGGCTGGCTGCTGTCGATCTTCAGAAGTTCTGCCGGCAAAGGATTTCTCTGTCCTTGTGCGAAATGAAAGACGTAAAAGCATAAATCATCGCTGCCGGAGCGTCATCCGCCCCCAAATCCAGGCCAGAACCGTTCGCGGTAGCGAGTGGGTGAGGTTTCCGCCGATCGCCGACGCGACTTTAGCGGCGCCGTCGGCGATGCTCAGGTCCCCAATTTCGCAGACTACAATGATTCCTGGCATGGAAAACGCCGCTAGAGCGCTGTCTTCGGAACGACTGCGGGCTGTGAACAGCCGGCAAAACCCGCTGGTCAAAGAACTGCGGCATGCCTTCTCGCAGGGAGAGGCGGTGAACGGCATGTGCGCCGTCGAAGGTGTTCGCCTGATCGAGGAGGCGATTCGCAGCGGCCTGAAGGTGCAGGCGCTATTTGTGCGCGAGTCGGCGCGCGCCAAGGCCGAACGCATTCTGCAGCAGTTGAACAAGCACGCGGAAACAGTCCTGCTGCCGGAGGACGTGTTCGACAGCGCCGTGCTCACCGAGCATCCGCAGGGACTGGCCGCCCTGGTGAAAATCCGCGAGCACACGCTGGAAACTGCTCTAACTGCGACCCCCGCCATGCTGGTGGTTGCTGCGGGACTGCAGGATCCCGGAAACTTTGGCACGCTCATCCGTTCAGCCGAAGCTTTCGGAGCGACAGGTGTCCTCGGACTCGAGGGCACGGTCAATCCCTGGAGTCCCAAAACGGTACGATCGTCGGCCGGATCCAGTTTTCGCATTCCGGTGCTAAAGGTCACTGCCGACCAGCTCATGCCGGAGCTCGAGGCCCGCGAAATCGGGCGCGTCGCGCTGGTGGCGGTGCGTCCAGGCGAGAGTTTTGGCGACGGCCGCAGTCCAAAGTCGCCTCGCCGGCTCCAAGATGCAAACCTGACTCGTCCGTGCGCTCTTTTTGTCGGCAATGAGGG
>JAFAUE010000320.1 GCA_019243475.1 Acidobacteriota bacterium
CTTGCACCTGCTCCGCAGCATATTTTGAGTGATCCGCAGTGATCCGCACTGTTCAGGGAGTGATCCGCAGGCGAATGGAAATTTTGCGCAAATCCGGCCCGGAGGGCCGAATTTGCCCGGATCTGGCCACGAGCGAAGAGCGGCTGCAAGGGCATAAACACTGGAGTAAGCAGCGCTGGGAAGGCTGGCGGGCGGCAGCGGAATGGAGAGCGAGCAAATGGGCCGGGGAGGGCGCAGTACTAGGTTTCTGGACGTTCCAGTGCGGATCACGCACGTGCCACAAACGTGGCCTGCATATCGTTCACCACATCATCGATCGACATGCCCTGACCCTCGTTGAGGATCTCGATGCCGAAGATCTTGGCCGCAGCGCAGGCGCCGTATTCGTTCGCGCCGGCGATGGTGATATCGAAGGGCAGGATCTGGTCCGAGTACCAGGGAGTTGCCAGCTGGGTGTTGCCACCGACTTCAGTCAGGGACTGAAGATCGATCTGGCTGATGGTTGATCCTACGGACGGGCCGATGGAACGAACGATCGAGCTGGTGAAAACTGCCTGACCGTCGACTGTTGAGTCGGTGAACTGGGGACGGATCTCATCGACGTCGGCGACGAACTTGCCCTGGGCAAGCTTGAAGAGATTCAAGAGGGCATGACGATCGAAGTTGATCCAGACCAGCGAGCCAGCGATGCCGCGCTTGTTACGGGAATAGCTGCGGGGATCGGGAGAGCCCATGGTGTAGATGGGAGCTTTTTCACGGGTGATGGAATAGCTGGCGACGAAGCTTTGGCTGGGTGAACTGTCCGTAGTTGAATGTAGGCAGTAAATTGCTCTTGCCAGAGCTGACATCTACGGAGATAATGAGTATATACTCACAGTTATGAACAGGAATATAGAGACCCTTCCCGCCAAGTACGAATCTATGCTTCCGGTGTTCCTCCAGGAGGTTTCCCGTCCCGACCGCTTCTCGTACCTGTTGCGCATTTATCGTGAGCGCGTAGGGCTGTCATGTGCAGACATGTCCCGGTGCTGCGGCCTGGATGCAAACACCTGGGCTGCGCTCGAGAACTGCGAGCTCCTGAATCCCTCCTGTACCGTGCTGATGCATCTGTCCGTTGCACTCAACATCCAGTTTGAGCTCCTGCTGCTGGTGTCCATTATCAGTGCCTATGCGCGGGAGTCGGAATTGCACTAGCTACAAATACTCACAGCCGTATAAGCTCACCCTTCGAAAGAAGGGGTGAGCTTGATGGCCAAACAGAAAGACAAGCAGGACAAGGAGTTGAAACGCGTGAACATCCACATCGACCCCGAGCTGCACCGCGCCTTCAAGACCGCGGCGTCATCTCAGGGCGTGAACATGACTGACCTGCTGCTCGAGTTCATCGAGGACTACGTGAAAAAGCACCTGCCCGACGCGCTCAAGAAAGGTCGTAGATGAAGAAGAAGCCGTCCCGCCGGCGCAAAGCCAATCCACCAGAAGCTCAAGCCGCGCTGGCGCGCTGGTACTCCGACACCCAGGTGCAGTGGCAGGCGGAGTTAGTCAGCCAGAATCCTGACTGGATGAGGCTCTTTCAACTGCATAACCATCTTCCTATTTCAGTGGGCATCGACAGGTCAGATAACTAAGACCTGTGAACAGAAACCCGCCTCTCTACTAGTAGATTGCTCCAATGGGCTGAATCGACAACTCCGTGCTTTGGCTGAGCAGTCGATGGATGATTTCATCCGGCGCATCGAAACCCTACCGCTAATCTTGATGGCGCTCCGCCTGCTTGATCGGGCGGCGCGGCACGACCCCCGGATTAAGAAACTGAATGTTTCTAGCTGTCCGGATGCAACAGAATGGCTCGCAAAGGCGAGCTACATCTCGTACAGCAGTTCGTTTGCTACAATCCTGCCCGCCTCCCTTCTACTCAAGAGCGCACGAGTATTGCAGCTGAAGTAGCAAAGAGCGCTGGTGCGCAACGTTGCAACCCATTGACAAGCTGAAGCAGCTCGACAGGTTCAATGCTTTGTATTTCTCTGAGGGAAAGACCCGACCGGCGCTCGTCAGATTGAACGCTTAACGCCTCAGACAGACGTAGTCTCATCAGAGCGCACGGCTTGCCCTTGATTAGATCACTCTCGGCAAAAACCGGTGTTAAGGCGAGTCATTGCACTCAAGGGTGGCCAGAAAGCCACAGCTTTTCACACACCTGATTGGCTGATTTCCGAGTGCGTGGATTCAAGCACATACGAGGGGCGCTGCGGCGCCCCTTTTGTCACATCTTCTTATATGTGCGGGACAGGGACTCGTATTCGCTGAGGGCCTCGCTCCAGAGTCGTGGATCGTAGTGGTTTCGAATCTGGCGATAGAGCTTGTGGTGGGCGTAGATCCTGGCCGGCGTCAGGCCCGTGCGCCGTGCCAGTTCGTCGAGGTAAAGATTCAGGCATTCGCCCGCAAGCGGCTGCACACCAGAAACGTAGGGATTAAAGAAGACCGGATCGTTGCCCGTAGGTTTGCGGCCGTAGTGGTGCTCGAAGGCTCGAGTTTCATTGTGGATCGT
>JAFAUE010000499.1 GCA_019243475.1 Acidobacteriota bacterium
CCCCCCGTCGCCCAGTGCAGATGGTGTTTGGCAAAATCGATGACATCGCCAGCCGCGTGGCTGCAGCTGTCGATGGTGCACGTCGATTCCTCTTTTCAAAGCAGGAGCCGGAAGGATACTGGTGCGGAGAGCTCGAAGCCGATACCACGCTCGAATCCGATTACATCCTTCTGCATACCCTGTTAGGCACACGCGATGAAGAACGCCTGCAGAAGGCCGCGCGCGAAATCATCCGTCACCAGAATGAAGATGGCGGTTGGCCGATCTACCAAGGCGGCCCATCGAATGTAAGCGCCAGCGTAAAAGCTTATTTTGGGCTGAAGCTCACCGGATACCGGCCGGACAATCCCATTTTGGAGCGAGCACGGGAATGCATCGCGGAGCTGGGTGGGGTCACTGCAGTCAATACATTCACCAAGATATACCTCTGCTTCCTCGGCCAGTACGACTATGACGCCGTGCCCGCGGTTCCGCCTGAGATCGTACTTTTCCCAAACTGGTTCTGGTTCAACATCTACGAAATTTCCTCCTGGTCGCGCGGGATTCTGGTGCCGCTGTCCATTTGCTACGCGAAGAAGCCGTTCAAGAAAATTCCGGAGGAAATGGGAATCGAGGAGCTTTTTCCGGGAGGCAGGCACAATACTGATCTCCATCTTAAGTGGAGCGACCGGCTCGTCAGCTGGCGCAACTTCTTTCTGGTACTCGATCGGCTTACGCACTGGCTCGAAAGAGTTCACGTTCGTCCACTGCGGTCCATCGCTCTGAAGACAGCAGAGAAGTGGATGCTCGAACGCATGGAGATGAGCGACGGCTTAGCCGCGATTTACCCGGCAGTTATGAACTCGATCATCGCGCTGCGTTGCCTGGGCTACTCGACCGATGATCCGCAGGTGATCCGCGCAATGGACGAGTTCGAGGCCCTTGGCATTGAGGAACAGGACACTTTCCGAATGCAGCCCTGCAAGTCGCCGGTCTGGGACACCGCCTACGCCGCATTTGCTCTGGGTGAATCCGGTATTCCCGAAACGGACCCACGGATGGTAGCGATTGGCGAGTGGCTGCTGCAAAAGCAAGTTACGCACAAGGGCGATTGGGCGGTTAAGGTCAAGGACGTCGCTCCGGCCGGCTGGTACTTCGAGTTCAACAATGAGTTTTATCCCGATGTGGATGACACAGCCATGGTCGCCCTTGGATTGAGCAAGGTCCAAGTCTCCAATGAGCGCTATCAGCATGAGACAGTGCGGCGAGCAATCGACTGGATGTTCTCAATGCAGTGCAGGAATGGCGGATGGGCTTCGTTCGATAAAGACAACGACAAGATGGTTTTTCAGCACATCCCTTTTGCCGATCACAATGCCATGCTCGATCCTGCGACCGTGGACATCACGGGTCGGGTTCTCGAGTGTCTTGCAACCTACGGCTTCACCCAATCCGATCCGCGCGTGCGACGAGCGATTGATTTCCTAAAGCGGGAACAGGAGCCCGACGGATCCTGGTTTGGGCGCTGGGGCGTGAACTACATTTATGGAACGATGCTGGTGCTGCGTGGCCTCGAAGCGATTGGTGTCGACAATCATGAGCCCTGCGTTCAGCAAGCCGCAGAGTGGCTGCGCATGTATCAGAACGCGGATGGCGGTTGGGGCGAGAGCTGCCTCTCTTATGATGATGCGGCGCAAAAGGGATTAGGCGCGAGCACACCATCGCAGACAGCCTGGGCAATTATGGGATTGCTGGCCGCGGGGGACACGCGCAGCGACGCGGTCGCGCGGGGAATCGTGTACCTGCTGCGCACACAGCGCAAAGACGGCGGATGGGACGAGCCAGAGTACACGGGCACCGGCTTTCCCCGGGTCTTTTATCTCGCCTATCACTTGTATCGAGTTTATTTCCCGCTGATCGCGTTGACCACCTATGCTCGCGTCTGTGTCGTGGAACGGTCGGTAGTAGAGGTCTAACAGTCTGAATTTTTCGGGGCTTGAGCCCCAGTGAGCGAGGCACATTGGCAGGACCAATTTCCCAGATGTGGACGGTTTCGACTTACGTCCTGAAGCAAAGACTGAAAGGCCGCAAGCGCTATCCGCTGGTCCTTATGTTGGAGCCGCTTTTCCGCTGCAATCTTGCGTGTGCCGGATGCGGAAAAATTCAATACCCGCCGCACATTCTTAAGCAGCAGCTTACGCCCGAGGAATGTTTCCGCGCGGTTGACGAGTGCGGCGCGCCGGTGGT